>DERU01000213.1 GCA_002361095.1 Lachnospiraceae bacterium UBA3332 | reverse complement strand
AGGTTCGAATCCTTGTAGCCCTGTCAAAAGACCCCGGCAAGAAGTTTTGCCGGGGTCTTTTCATATTGTACTTTCTTTTAGACTCTATGCCCCTGGTTCCTCTTTCTTCACTGTCCCAGACGTTCCAACATTTCCCCTTTCCCAAACGCGTTTTCCAGGCAAAGCCTGTCGCTGCCCTCCACAACTCCGAAGCCTTCCAGCTTTTCCCGGTACGCAGCCTCGTCCGTCCCCTGTTCCATACAATAATATTCCGTTATCCCTTCCCCCGTATAGACGCCTTCCCCGTCGTACACGGCGTTGTAGCTATAACGCAATATAGGCAAATCCTCTTGGGTAAGCGTTTTATCTGCGGAAACCTGATAGTAGGATTGCCCATATCCGCCCTCGTCGCCGCCTCCGTTCCATCTTGCAAACTGTGCTAAAATGCCGGTACGCTCAAAATAGGTCAATTCCACCGCCGTCACGGAATCCATCATACAAAAAATGCTCCCGTCTTTTACCGTATATATGGAAAAACTGTCATTTCCCCTATCGCATGCCACCAATTCGGGAATATCGTTGTCATCCAGAAAAATCAGGGAATACACCGTCGCCTCTCCGCCGTTTTCAACCGCCTGCGTATAAACTTCCCCATACGAACCGGCCCCCTTCCCGTCTGTTTTGGCCTCCCCACAAGCCGCTAATGTTAAAACCGATAAAACCAAAATACCCATTAAAAACTTTTTCATTTCCCGCACCCTTACCGCATGCCTTTTTTCCATTTCAAAATGGTTTTACATGCTTTGCCACCCTTTCACAGTCCCGGATCCTCAACCGAAAACGGTCCGACGCACCACGCCCAGCCGCCTTCCAAAATTTGATACCCTGTTACTATTATAAATCCCCATTCACCCGATTTGCAACCCCCATCCAAATTATCACGGAAATCCATTTTGCGGCTGTTGCTTTTCACGGAGCGGGCTTGGGCCAGACCGGGGGAGCGGACGGCGCCGGAGGAGGCGGAGACGCGGACGGTCTTTTTCCGGGGGCTGCATATCCAAAGCGGAAAAATTCCCCCAAATCCCAACGGGATTTTACCCCAACGGGATTTCAGCGTCAGGGCGCAAAATTGTCCGAACATAATGAGTTTTTTACGGTCTGCTGCGGATATTTGCCCGGAAAAGGGAGGATGCCAGACAACCTGCTGTTGCCTGGCATTTATTATGAAAAAGCTATTTGAAAAAGTTTGCGGTACTCTGCATAAACGGCTGACCGCTTATCTGTATCTTATGATAGTAGTATAAAAAAGGAAAGTGTCCAAAGCATGATACCGATTCAAACTTTCCGTAAAAAAAATATGAACAAAATATGAATCTTCCTTTCTCATGCCGCCGTCCGCCTCTTTTTTATTAGAAAGAAAATTCCGGCGGCTGCTCCTCCCCACAACAATGCTTTTGTCACCTGTGAATATGCCGAAAGCCATTCCTGTACCACTCCCCAGGAAGCGCCCAACGCCGCCCCAAGGGACACCAGCAAAAAGTTCCAGACCGTGCTTCCCACTACCGTATAAACCAAAAAGGTCCACAACTCCATGCCGGCCATTCCTGCCGGTACGGAAACCAGGCTGCGGATAATCGGTACGCACCGCCCGTACAATACGGCCTTTTTCCCTTTTTCCTCAAACCAGATCACCGTTTTTCGCACATCCCCTTTTTTAAAACCCAGCGTCCTGCACAGCTTTGTATCCAGCAGCCGTTCCAATTTCTGCGGTGTGAAAAGCCTGCCCAGCCGATAAAGCAGCAATGCCCCCACCGTTGAACCGATCGTAGAAAAAAAAATAACGCCCCACACGGTCATATTCGTATAAGTCGTCATGAAACCGCCGAAAGGAAGAATGATTTCGGAAGGTATGGGTGGGAAAAGATTTTCCACCGTAATCAAAAAGCAGATTCCCATATAGCCAAAACGGTTCATGACCGCGACAATCAGTTCCTGCATATGCCCGCTCCCCTCTGTTTCTCATATCCATTTTATTCTGCCGCCGCGCTTTCCATGCCTGCCGGAACCGGGAATTGCTTCCAAAACAAAACCGGCGTGCTTTACCACGCCGGTTTTTCCTGACAATGCCTGCCATTGTCCCTTAAACTCACACGCCGGTTACCGGCGCGCCGTCTCACGGGAGAACGCCCGCTCAGGCTTTGCCTACGGAACCGAACAGTTCCATCTTTTCCTTTACGGTAGCCTTGATCGCCTCAAATCCGGGAGCCAGTACTTTACGGGGATCATAGCCCTTGCCTACCTGGTCTTTGCCCTCTTCAAAGTACTTTCTGGTAGCGGCCGTGAAGGAAAGCTGGCACTCGGTGTTCACATTGATCTTCGCAACGCCCAAAGAGATCGCTTTCTTGATCATGTCGGCCGGAATGCCCGTGCCGCCGTGAAGCACCAGCGGAAGTTCCCCGGTCAGCTGCTGAATCGCATCCAGCGTCTCGAAGGAAAGTCCGGCCCAATTCTCGGGATATTTGCCATGGATATTGCCGATACCCGCAGCCAGGAAATCTACGCCCAGATCTGCAATGGCTTTGCACTCCTTGGGATCCGCACACTCGCCCATGCCGACAACGCCATCCTCTTCACCGCCGATTGCGCCAACCTCCGCCTCAATGGAAACGCCTTTGTCATGCGCGGCCTTCACCAATTCGGTAGTCTTTGCGACGTTCTCGTCGATCGGATAATGGGAACCGTCGAACATGATGGAAGAAAAGCCCGCTTCCAGACATTTGTAGCAGTGATCATAGGAACCATGATCCAAATGCAGGGCAACCGGAACCGTAATCTTCTGCTCTTCAATCAGTCCTTTTACCATCCCTACGACCGTCTTGTATCCGCCCATGTATTTCCCCGCGCCCTCAGACACGCCGAGAATAACAGGAGAATTTAACTCCTGTGCAGTTAACAGGATAGCTTTTGTCCACTCAAGGTTGTTGATGTTGAACTGACCGACTGCATAATGACCGGCTTTTGCCTTATTCAACATTTCTGTAGCAGATACTAACATTGTATTACCCTCCGTTTTATTTTATTTTGTCCAACCGCTGGCCGATGCCGCAGCCTGTCCATACCAGGCCGCCGCAGGAATAAGTCTTCCCGGCATCCCCAGCCCTCCAAAGCATTACGCAGCCAATGCACAGCCTTGGAACTGAACCATAACGTTATTATACCCCATATTACAAAAAAAGGAAATACAACAACAAGAAATTTTTGCAAATATGGGAACAGTTCAGCCCCCAATGGCAACGGCTTAAGGCGGGAGGCAGGCACGCGGGCCGGGCGGAAGCGTCGGCGGACGCATAGGGATTTCCTGCGGCAATATCCGAAACGGGATATTCAGCCGCAGGCTTTACGCCCCCTCACTGCGTCATGATTTCCAAGGCCTGTTTGTGATTTTGGATCACGGCCTGTGTGTGCCTGCCGCCGAACTCCCCGTCCAGCGTCCAGGCCACCTCCTCCAGCATCTCGAACTTCAAATAAGAAGTCTTGAAGCAGTACATTTGCTCCGTATCGATATCACGGATGGCAAGGGCGGCCACAATTTGATTGAGTTCATCCAGATTCTGCGGATTTTTAATCAGCGTCACCTCAAAAACGCCGTCGCTCAAATCCACGAACTTTCCCGTAATACCCTTAAACCCGCCGATGGAAACGGAGTTTGTCACCATGCCATAAAGGAAATCGCCTTCTATCACCGTATCCTGCGTCGTGATTTTCATATGGTAAGACTGAATGGACGTCAGTTTTTTTACCCCTTCCAAAATATAGGCCATATGACCCAATACATTTTTAATCTCCTGGCTGGTCTCGTAAGACACCTCCGTAAACAATCCGAAAGCCGCCACATAAACAAACGTGTTATCGTTAAAGGATCCGATATCGCAGGCGAAGGGTTTCCCGTTAACCGCGATATCCGCAGCCGCTTTCATGTTTTTGGGCAGTCCCAGACTGTTTGCAAAATCGTTTGTACTGCCCGCCGGGATATAGCCCACAGGACGCCTGCATCCGCTTTTTGCCATTCCGGTAACCACCTCGTCCAGCGTGCCGTCCCCGCCGCTGCACGCAATCAAATCAAATTGGGGCGTCTCCCGCTTCGCAACCTCCACCGCGTCCCCGGCATACTGTGTGGGATGCACCGTCACCTCATACCCGGCTTTCACAAAAATATCCAGAATGTCGGGCAGACTTCCCCGTATCTGTCCCTTACCCGCTTTGGGATTAAAGATAAACAGCAACCTCTTCTTTTCCATGCACTGTCCCTTCCAATCATATAAAAAGTGTGCGCCCTGTGCACACGCCGCGTCGGGCGCAGTTACCGTCAGGCAGCTTTTTCCTCACGCGTAAGTACGCGCCACCGTCTTTTTTATGCGATAGGAAATGAATTTTTCCATCGTATAATAAAAAAGTGTGCGCCCTGCGCACACGCCGCGTCGGGCGCGGCTGCCGTCAGGCAGCTTTTTCCTCACGCGCGAGTACGCATCACCGTCTCTTTTTATACGATAGGAAATGAAATTTCCTATCGTATAAAAAGAGACATTATGTCTCCATAATGCCCCTCAAACAGGAATCCTAATTTCTTCCGCAAAGATAATCCGCCATATCGGCAACCGCTTCCTCCTCGTCCGGACCGTCCGCGATCACGGTTACCATCTCCCCGCTGTCAAGGCCAAGGCTCATCATCCCCATGATACTTTTTGCATTCACCTTTTTTCCTTCCGCTCCCAGATACACGGAACTGCTATGCTTGCTTGCCACCTGCACAAGCATTGCCACCGGCCTTGCCTCAAATCCTTGTTCCAGCTTAATTGTCACAGCTTTTTGTTTCATAATTCTCCTCCTTTTATAACCTCATGCCATCCGCCAATTCGCACAATTTACGCAAACGATGATTCACACCCGATTTTCCCACAGGCGGGTCCAGATAAATCCCCAGCTCCTGCAGCGGCGCGTCAGGATGTTCCAGTCTCACCTCGGCCATCTGGCGCAGATTCTCCGGCAGATTCCCGAACCCGTATTTTTCCTTCAAAAAAAGAATCGCCTCCGTCTGTCTGGCGGCTGCCGTCACCGTTTTGGAAATATTGGCGGTCTCACAATTTACCCGCCGGTTGACGGTATTGCGCACTTCCCTGACGATCCTGGAATTCTCAAACTCCATCAACGCCACATGCGCCTCCGTCACATTCAAAAAGTCCGAGATACCGGCCCCTTCCTTCACATAGACGACAAAATATTTCTTCCGCAGTACGATCCGGCCTTCAATCCCAAATCCGGCCAACAATTCCCGGATCTGTTCCGCCTGCCGTTCGTTACCGCAGACAATCTCCAGATGGTAGCCTTTCCCCGGATCGCTCATGGATCCGGCGCACAGAAAAGCGCCCCGCAAAAAAGCCCTCTGACAGCAGGCGTTTTTTACCAGCATCCGGTTTACCGGCTCACGCAGACTGCACACGGCGCCTTCCCCGCTTCTGCGGAAGTTCCCGTCGGGATCCAAAAACTTAATCCCCTGCAGAATCCTTTCCGCCAGTCCCTGTTCCAAAACAAGTAAGGACCAGGCGCCGGTCTGCCCTTCCTGACACACCTGCGTATCCTCACTCATATTAAACGTTTTCCGCAGTATTGTAAAGCATTTTCTTACCGCGAGTGCATTTTCGGCCCTAATTTGTAAAAAATTGCCGCTTTCTGTACTGCCGATGCTGCCGCAAAAATGTAAAATGGATGCCAGTTCCGCCAGCTGGCAATGCCTTGCCATGCCTGTATGCCTATATAATTCTTCCTTCACACCCGCCGAAAATGACATGTCTTTTACCGTCCTCACAAATCCCTGTGCCCCAAGGTCACACTGCAGCCGGCATCCTTCTCCTTGATTTTTTTATAAAGCTCGTTTGCCAGTGTGACGCTCCGGTGCTTTCCCCCGGTACATCCGATGGCAACTACAAGCTGATGTTTTCCCTCTTGCATATAATTCGGAATCAGAAACCGCAGCATATCCGTAAGCTTGTCCAGAAAAATACCGGCTTCCGCAAATCCCATCACATACTCCTGTACGCCCCTGTCGTTTCCGGTTAAGTACTTGAGTTCATCCAGATAAAACGGGTTCGGCAGAAACCGCACGTCAAACACCAAATCCGCATCCGCCGGAATCCCATGCTTGAATCCAAAAGAAAGTATGTTAATTATCAGACTGTTATATTCCTCATTTTTTACAAAAATCCGTTCCAGTTCCCCTTTTAACTCCCTGGTCAAAAGCTTGGACGTATCAATCACATAGTCCGCATCCTTTTTAATCTGCTCCAATACCAGACGTTCCCTCGCGATTCCGTCCTCCACACGGCTGTGTGCAAGCGTACACAAAGGATGCATCCGCCTGCTTTCCTTGTAGCGCTTCAACAACACTACATCTGCGGCATCCATAAAAAGCACTTCGAAAACCATTCCGTTTTGCCGCATTGTCCGCAGGATTTTCCCCGCCTGTGCAAAGGACTGGTCGGTACGCACGTCTATCCCCAGCGCAACCTTGGAAATTTCCGTATTGGAAGTCGTAAAAAGTTCCATGAATTTGTCAATGAGCGGCACCGGAAGATTATCCACACAGTAAAATCCGATATCCTCCAAAAGGCGCATGGCGGTACTCTTACCGCCGCCGCTCATTCCCGTCACAATCACAAATCTCATCCTTGAAAGTCCCCTAAAAAAATTACTTCCGGTTCGAGTGTAACTCCGAATTTATCTTCCACCGTACTTATGGTTTCCCGAATCAGCCGCGCCACGTCCGACGCCGTTGCATGGTCTTTGTTGACAATAAAGCCGCAGTGCTTCTCCGAAACCTGCGCGCCGCCGCAGCTTTTCCCGCACAGTCCCGCTTCCATAATCAGCTTGCCCGCAAACAGTCCCTCCGGACGCTTAAACGTACTTCCGGCGCTGGGATATTCCAACGGCTGCTTTTCCCTGCGCCGCTGCGCCAGTTCCTGCATCCGCCCGGCAATATCCTCTTTCTTTTGGGGCGTCAGTCTCACATCCACCCCCAGCACCACGTATGGCCTGCTCTTGATCGCGCTGGCGCGGTACCCGAATTCCATGGTTTCGTTATCCAGAACCAGAATCTCCCCGTCCGATGCCATAACCTCCACCGCTTCCACCACCTGCGCCATTTCCCCGCCGTATGCGCCCGCGTTCATCCGCACCGCGCCGCCCATCGTGCCCGGAATGCCGGCCGCGAACTCAAGTCCGGCAAGTCCGGCCTGCATGGCTGCCTGTGCCGCCTGCGCAAGTGAAACGCCCGCCCCCACGGACAGTCCGCCGTCTTTTACGCATATCTGCCCAAACTCCCTTCCCAGGGAAACGACCACGCCGCGATAGCCCCGGTCCGACACCAAAAGGTTGCTGCCGTTACCGAGAATAAAAAAATCCCGTTCCGTTTTTTGCAGATAGGCCAGCACTTTTGCAAGCTGTCCCCTTGTATCCACCGTGACAAAACATTCCGCCGGCCCCCCGATCCGGAAGGTCGTATGCCGGTCCATCTGCTCCTCCATCCGCACATGATCTTCCGGAAGAACCGTATCAAAAAAATCCTTCAGCGCTCTGCTCACATTCCCTCACCTGGCCCTATCTTTTTATTTCCAAAGACAGCGGGCCGTAAGACAACCCCCGCCGCCAATTCATCTTATGCAGGCCGACGGCGGATTATGCCGCCCTGCCCTTTGGCAAACGCGATCCACAATCCGCCGGCCTTTTCACCGCTTATCCCAAAACCATCTTTGCCGCGCCGTAAATGCCGGCATCATTGCCCAGCTGCGCCAATGTAAACAGCGCGCCCCTGCAGCCAACAAATGTATTTTTCTGGAAATTTTTCTGGATATAATCAATCAGGATATTGCCTGCTTTGGAGACGCCGCCGCCGATCACAAACACCTCCGGGTTCACCACGCACGCCACACATGCCAGCGCCGTGCCCAGATACCTGCCAAAATCCTCCGCAACCTCCAATGCGAGCAAATCGCCTTTCTTGACTGCATCCCACACATCTTTTGCCGTCACCTGCGTGCCGCGCAATATACTCTGCGTCCCTTCGTCTGCCAGCCGCTCTTTCGCCAGACGAACCACGCCGGTAGCCGATACATACTGCTCCAGACAGCCGTGGTTTCCGCAATTGCAGGCTTCTTTTTCTTCATCGTTTACATGGAAATGGCCGATCTCCCCGGCCGCGCCCACGGAACCCGGAAGAATACTTCCCTCCATCACTATGCCGCCGCCTACACCCGTGCCCAATGTCACCATCACCACGTCTTTATAACCGCGCGCGCCTCCCTGCCAGACCTCCCCCAGGGCCGCCACATTGGCATCGTTACCTGCCTCCACGGGCATGTTGAGCATGGTCTGCAGTTCCTGCTTGATGCTGAAAGTGCCCCACCCCAGGTTTACCGCCCCGTGAACCGTGCCGCCTCCGTCAACGGGCCCCGGTACGCCGATACCGACGCCTTCCACTTCCTCCCGCTGCATGCCGCGCTCTTCCATCACTTTTAAGATGCTCTGCGCGATGTCCGGAAGGATTTGTTTCCCGCCATCTTTCGTCACGGTAGGAATCTCCCATTTTTCCAACAGATCGCCGTCCTCGTTAAAAAGCCCCAGCTTGACCGTGGTTCCCCCTACATCCACTCCAAAACAGTACTTACTCATTTTCCGTATCCCTCCGCCATTTTTTATCGCTATTCCTCTGCGTCCCGCCGACGTGCCAGAGAATTCTGCACACGGGTATATAACTCCTGCGCCGCATTATAGCCCATCTTTTTCTGCCGGTGGTTTACCGCTGCGGATTCGCAGATGATCGCCAAATTCCGTCCCGGACGGATGGGAATATTATGGCACACCACTTTGTTGCCCAGGTATTCCGTATACTCCTCCTCCAGTCCAAGCCTGTCGTATTCCTTATCTTTATCCCAGTCTTCCAGCCGGATTACCAAATCGATACTCTGTGTCTCCTTGACACAGGATGTGCCGAACAAAGACTTCACATCCACAATACCGATGCCCCGAAGTTCAATGAAGTTTTTGGTAATATCCGGCGCCCGGCCCACCAGCGTATCGTCGCTGACCTTCCGGATCTCCACCACGTCATCCGTCACCAGGCGGTGCCCCCTCTTGATCAGTTCCAGGGCCGCCTCCGACTTGCCGATGCCGCTCTCCCCGGTAATCAGCACGCCTTCCCCGTAACAGTCCACCAAAACGCCGTGTACGGAAATACAGGGGGCCAGTTCCACGTTCAGCCAGCGGATAATCTCCGCCGAAAAAGCGCTGGTCGCTTTCTTCGTGATCAAAAGGGGAACCCCCTTCTCAATGGCAATCTGCCTGAAAAGCTCGTCCGGATGCAAGTCCCGGCAAAACACCATACACGGAATCGGGTGCGAGAGCAAATCCTCCAACACCTTGCGCTCCTGTTCCTCCGAAAGGCTTCCTATATAAGAATACTCCACAAAACCGATAATCTGAAGTCTGGTTGCCGGGAAATGATCGAAATACCCGGACAGCTGCAAGGCCGGCCTGTTGATATCCGGCTGCATAATCCGGATCGCACCCACGTCGATCTCCGGCGTAAGATTCTCCAGCTTCATTTTTTCGATAATTTTTGTTAGACTGATGCTTGCCATACCCCTTTTTCCTCCTCCAAAACCGTAACAATCCGGTACTGCTTTCTATTTTATCATATCTGCCCCCGGTTTGTCCACGTCCTCCTGTCTTTGGCGGAAGAAATCATAAATATCCTGCGCCACATGCATCGGAATCCCTCCCCGCAGGGATAATTCCTCTGCGGACGCATTGCGCACTTCGTCGATGGACACAAAGCTGCGCATCAAAAGTTTACGCCGGGCCGGGCCCACACCCGGTATTTCGTCCAAAATACTCTTTACCTGATCTTTGCTGCGCAGGGAACGGTGATACTCAATGGCAAAACGGTGGGCCTCATCCTGCACCCTCGTGATGAGTTTAAAGCTTTCGGAATTTTTTTGAATGGGGATCTCCTCATTGCGGTAATACAGCCCCCTCGTCCGGTGATTGTCATCCTTGACCATCCCGCAGACCGGAATATCCAGCTTTAATTCCGCAAGCACCTGTAAGGCTATATTTACCTGTCCCCTCCCGCCGTCCATCAACAGCAAATCCGGAAATTTAGTAAAACTGCCATACTCCTGTGCAAGCTGTCTGCTTTTGCGTTCCTTCGCCTCCTCCAGCCCATGCAGAAACCTGCGGGAGAGCACCTCCCGCATGCAGGCGTAATCGTCCGGCCCCGCTACGGTTTTAATCCGGAATTTGCGGTAATCGCTTCTTTTGGGCTTTCCCTTCTCATAAACTACCATGGAACCCACATTTTCAAATCCGCTGATATTGGAAATGTCAAAAGCCTCCATGCGGTTCAAGACCGGAATATCCAGTATCTGCGCCAATTCCCGCACCGCGCCGATTGTACGCGCCTCTTCCCGTTGGATCCGCTCCCGGTCCTTTTCCAATACAAGCCGGGCGTTTTTCTCCGCAAGTTCCACCAATTTTTCCTTCTGGCCTTTTTTGGGTACCCGGATATACACCCTGCCGCCCCGCCGGGCTGTCAGCCATTCCTCCAGAATCGGTATATCTTCGATCTCTTTTTGCAGAATCAGTTCCCTTGGCACAAAGGGCGTCCCCGCATAAAACTGTTTTACAAAATCCAGCAAAATCTGCGGCTTTTCCGAATCCTCCACATGGGTCATGTAAAAATGTTCCCGTCCGATCAGTTTCCCGTCCCGGACGAAAAATACCTGTACCACAGCCTCGCTGCCGTCCTTGTCCAAGGCAATGATATCCTTATCCTCCCCGTCGCTGTCCGTAATTTTCTGTTTCTGCGCGACGGATTTCACACTGTTGAAAAGATCCCGGTAGCGGGCGGCCTCCTCGAATTCCAAGTTTTCGGCCGCCTCCTGCATTTTTTCCTGTAAGTCGTCCAGTATCATGCCGTAATTGCCGTTTAAAAACTCCAACGCTTTGTCCACGTTGCTGCGGTACTCTTCCCGGCTGACAAAATCCTGGCAGGGGGCAAGACACTGCCCGATGTGATAGTTCAGGCAGGGCCGTTCCAACCCGCAGTCCCTTGGCAGCACCCGGTTACAGGTACGCAGCTTAAACAGCTTATTTAAAAGTTCAATGGTATCCTTGACCGCAGCCGCAGAGGTAAAAGGCCCGAAATACCGGGATTTGTCCTTTTTCATCAGACGGGAGAACAGCACCTTCGGGTAGGGCTCTCCCACCGTCACCTTGATGTAGGGATAAGTTTTATCATCCTTCAACAGCGTATTGTATTTGGGGTTATGTTCCTTGATCAGGTTATTTTCCAGAACCAGCGCTTCCAGTTCGGAATCCGTCACGATATACTCAAACCGGGCAATCTGCGTCACCATTTTCTCTATCTGCGGGCCCCGGTTGATTTTTTCCCGGAAGTAAGACCGCACACGGCTGCGGAGCCTTATTGCCTTTCCCACGTAAATAATATTGTCCATGGCGTCGTGCATAATATAGACGCCCGGTTTTTCCGGCAGCTTTTTTAATTCCTCTTCTATCAGAAACATTTCGTCCCCTATCCCATATCGGAAGAAAGCATGCTTTTGGGGCGCTCTTTTCCCGCACCCAAAGGCATGCTCCGTTTTTAGTTCCCCTACCGCTTATTCTCCTGATCCTCAATGGGCGCTCCGGAAAACCTTCCCACCGGCCCCTGGTGCTGCGCTTCCGGCCCCGGCGCAGGCGGCGTCCAAGGCTTATTCTCCTCAGCCCCGTCCTCCTCCGGTTCTTCAATCACCTGTCCCGCAATCGTACGCTGCTGTTTCTCCGGTTTACGTTCCGTCTCTTTGGCTGCCTCCTGTCCGGATCTTTCCGGAACATTTCCGGAAGTTTCTTCCTTCCCTTCCGTCTCCTCCGGCTGCGGCAGTCCTTTGATTTCCCGGTAGATTTTCATAAATTCCTTACCGGTGATGGTTTCCTTTTCTATAAGGAAGTCCGCCAGCTTATCCATAACCTCCCGGTTCTGGGACAGCAGATCCAGCGCCTGCTGGTAGCATTCCTTTAAAATGCGCATGACTTCCTGATCGATTTGGGCCGCCGTGATATCGGAACAATTCAGCACCGTCCTTCCGTCCAGATACTGACTCTCCACGGATTCCAGTCCAATCAGTCCGAATTTCTCGCTCATGCCGTAGCGCGTCACCATGGAACGCGCCAGATTGGTGGCCTTTTCGATATCGTTGGCCGCGCCGGTGGTCACCGTGTCAAACACAAGTTCCTCCGCCGCACGTCCTCCCAGGCAGCCCACCAGCATGTCATGGATCTCCGCCTGCGTATTTAAGAACTTTTCTTCCTCAGGCACATGCATCACGTAACCAAGCGCCCCCATCGTCCTGGGCACAATCGTGATTTTCTGCACCGGCTCGGAATTTTTCTGCAGCGCCGAAATAAGGGCGTGCCCCACTTCATGGTAAGATACAATCCTGCGCTCCTCCGCGCTCATAATCCGGTCCTTTTTCTCTTTTCCTACCAATACCTGTTCCACCGCCTCAAACAGATCCCGCTGGCAGACGTATTCCCTGCCCTCCTTGACCGCGTTGATGGCCGCCTCGTTGATCATGTTGGCAAGATCGGAGCCTGCTGCCCCGCTGGTCGCAAGCGCAATGGCGTCAAAGTCCACCGTCTCGTCCATCTTCACGTCCTTGGCATGTACCTTTAAAATATCCACACGGCCTTTCAGGTCGGGCTTATCCACAATAATGCGCCTGTCAAAACGGCCCGGGCGCAAAAGCGCTTTATCCAAAATCTCCGGCCGGTTGGTGGCGCCGATCACCAAAATTCCCTTGGAGGTGTCAAAACCGTCCATTTCGGAAAGCAGCTGGTTGAGCGTCTGCTCCCGTTCCTCGTTGCCGCCGCCGTATTTGGAATCGCGGCTCCTGCCGATGGCGTCAATCTCGTCGATAAATATGATACAGGGCGCGTTTTTGTTGGCTTCCTTGAACAAATCCCGTACCCGGGACGCGCCCACGCCTACATACAGTTCGATAAAATCCGATCCCGTCAGGGAAAAGAAGGGCACCTTCGCCTCCCCCGCCACCGCTTTGGCCAGCAGGGTCTTACCGGTTCCGGGCGGTCCGACCAAAAGTGCTCCTTTGGGGAGTTTCGCGCCGATCTTTACATATTTCTGCGGATTGTGTAAAAAATCCACCACCTCCTGCAAAGACTCCTTCGCTTCATCCTCCCCCGCAACATCCTTAAAAGTGACGCCGGTTTCCTTTTGCACATAAACCTTGGCGTTGGACTTGCCCACTCCCATGGGGCCTCCGCTGCCGCCCATCCGCTTAAACAGGAAATTCAAAAAAAACACCATCAGCACAATGGGCAGGACATACGTCAATAACAGGGAAATCAGATAACCGGAGTTGTCGGGGATGTTCTTACCGTATTTTTCCAGCTTTCCCGCCGCCTTATTTTGCGCAAGGAAATCCTCCAGCTTGTCATCCGAAACCCCCTTACCGGCATAATACGTCATGGCAGGCAAATTTCCCAATATACTTTTCCCGCCCTCTTCCTTCGGCTTTAAGTAGACCTGGCTTTCGTCGTAAGTAACCTCCTCCGCCTTTCCGTCTTCCACCATCTGCTTGAACTCGTCAAAGGAGATCTCCTCATTCGTCGCATTGCCAAGCATCCGCATGAAAAAACTCATGCTGACCAATGTGACCAGCGCCGCCACGGCCAGCAAAATCAGACTGGTCTTTCTGGGATCGCCCTGCCCCGGTCCCTGGGGGCCTCCCTGTCCGCTTCCCGGGCCGCCATGGCCTCCCGGACCGCCTCCCGGGCCGCCATTATAAGAGTCCATATTGTTATCCATTCAATTAACCTTTCCTTATAAAAATAGTAATGATTGTCTCATAAAATACAAGCTTCTCCCATTATAGACATTCACGGCAAATAAATCAATAAAAAAACCGTGAAATTGTTGTGTACTTGTAACGGTTCGTTACTTTTCACGGAGCGGGGAAGAGATTGGGCCAAACCGGGCGCGGACGGCAGCGGAGGGTATAGGGGGCGCGGACGGACCTTTTCCGGAGGCAATATCCAAAACGGGAAATTCCGCCAAATTCCAACGGGATTCCAAAACGCATCAGGGCGCAAAAAACTCACCATGTTCGGACAATTTTGCGCCCTGACGCTGAAATCCCATGATAA
>DERU01000221.1:501-2912 GCA_002361095.1 Lachnospiraceae bacterium UBA3332 | reverse complement strand
TGCCCATGCCTGCGGATCCTCTGCTGCCGTTTCCGCCCGGTCCGCGTGCCTGCCCCCCGCCTTAAGCCGCTGCCATTGGGGCCGTACTGTTACGTTGCTTTTTGGGGGAGGGTGGGGAAGGACCGGGGCCAAAGCCGGGGAGCGGACGGCAGCAAAAGGCGCGGACGGACATTTCCAGGAGGCTGCATATCCAAAACGGAGAAATTTCCCAAATTCCCATGGGATTCTTGCATCAGGGCGCAAAATTGTCCGAACAAAGTGAGTTTTTTGTGCCCTGATGCGTTTTGGAATCCCATGGGAATTTGGCGGAATTTCCCGTTTTGGATATTGCCTCCTGGAAATGTCCGTCCGCGCCTTTTGCTGCCGTCCGCTTCCCGGTTTTGGCCCCGGCCCTTTCCCCTAAAAAGCAACCTTTCGCAAACCGGGTCCTGCTTTTGTGCAAACATTGTTCTTTTAAGGAGGGGGAATTTTTGGTATAATGGAGACAGTATAAAACGGATTGATTGCAAAAGGAGGGATTTGCGGGTGGTAAATTATTATTTGGCAGTGGATATCGGCGCTTCCAGCGGCAGGCATATGCTTGGGCATTTGGAAAACGGTCGCATGGCGATGGAAGAGGTATACCGGTTTGAAAACGGACTGACCGAGAAAGACGGGGAACTGTGCTGGGACTTTGCGGAACTGTTTTCACAGATCAAAAACGGCATGCAAAAGTGCAGGGAACTAGGGAAGATTCCGGTGAGTATGGGAATTGATACCTGGGGAGTGGATTTTGTGCTGCTGGATAGTCAAAACCGGGTGCTGGGAAATACGGTGGGATACCGGGACAGCCGGACTGCAGGGATGGACGAAAAGGTATTTGCGGTCATACCGGAAAAGCAGCTTTATGCAAGAAACGGCATCCAGAAGCAGATGTTCAACACCATTTACCAGTTGGAGGCGGTAAAGCAAAAGCATCCGTTATATCTGGAACAGGCGCAGACGCTTTTGATGACGCCGGACTATTTTCATTATCTTTTAACGGGGGAGAAGGCGGCGGAGTATACGATTGCGACTACCACCCAGTTAGTGAACGCAAAGACCAATGACTGGGACTGGGAACTGATTGACATGCTGGGATTTCCGAAGCGGATTTTCCAAAAAATGATCCAGCCCGGTTCTTTGCTTGGGACATTGCGGAAAGAGGTGGCGGAAGAAGTGGGATTTTCCTGCCAGGTGGTGGCGCCTGCTTCCCACGATACGGCATCTGCCGTGCTGGCAGTTCCTTCCAACGAGGATAAGGTTATGTACATTAGTTCCGGTACCTGGTCTTTGATGGGAGTGGAGCGCCCACAGGCCGACTGTTCGGAGGAGAGCAGACAACTGAATTTTTCCAATGAAGGCGGATATGACCACCGGTTTCGTTATCTGAAAAATATTATGGGTCTTTGGATGATCCAGTCTTTGAAAAAAGAGTGCGGAAACGAATATTCCTTTGCCCAGCTTTGTTCCATGGCGGAAAAAGAAAAAATCGCGTCTATTGTGGATTGTGAGGACGAGCGTTTTTTGGCTCCCCGGTCCATGAGCCTTGCAATACAGGACTATTGCAGGGAGACCGGACAGGAAGTGCCTGCGACCACGGCCCAGCTTGCCTGCGTCATTTATAACAGTCTGGCGGTCTGCTACAAAAATAACGCCCGTAAGCTGGAAGAGCGGACAGGGGTAACCTATCCGGCGCTGCACATTGTGGGCGGAGGCTCCAATGCGGAATATTTAAACCGCCTGACGGCAAAAGCCACGCAAAAGACTGTGTACGCAGGACCGGGCGAAGGGACGGCCATCGGTAATATTGCCGTACAGATGCTTTTTGCGGGGGAATTTGGCAATTTGCAGGAGGCCCGGAAATGTATTTTTGCTTCCAATGAAATTAAAACGTATCCGGCCTGAAGCGTGGTTGAAAAATGTCCCGGAAGGGAAACGTCGCGGGGCATGTCCAAAAGTCTGGAAATGTTTTTTAAAAGGTCGAAGACGGATTGGATGTCCGCCAAAGCGGGCAGGAGGGACAGATATGAGACAGGAACGGTATGAGCAAGCCAGAAAAGCGTATGGGGATGCGGGCGTGGATACCGACCGCGCGCTGGAGGTATTAAAAAACATTTCTATTTCCATGCACTGTTGGCAGGGGGATGATGTGAGGGGGTTCGATCAGGACGGCCCGCTTTCCGGCGGCATTCAGACTACCGGAAATTATCCGGGCAAGGCCAGAACGCCGGAGGAGCTGATGGCAGATCTGGACAAGGTTCTCTCCATCTGTCCGGGAAAGAAGAAGCTGAATCTCCATGCCAGTTACGCCGTCTTCGACGGAGGCGAGTGGGCGGACCGAGACAAGCTGGAGCCCCGTCATTTCCAAAAATGGGTGGACTTCTGCAAGG
>DERU01000221.1:0-383 GCA_002361095.1 Lachnospiraceae bacterium UBA3332 | reverse complement strand
AGACTACCGGAAATTATCCGGGCAGGGCGCGGACTCCCGAAGAATTGATGGCGGATATGGATATGGCCCTGCGGCTGATCCCCGGTTCCCACAAGATCAATCTGCACGCCAGTTATGCGGTTTTTGCCGATGGGGAATTTGCTGACCGGGATGCGCTTGCACCCAGGCACTTTCAAAAGTGGGTGGAGTTTGCAAAGGAGCGGGGACTGGGGATCGACTTTAATCCCACTTTTTTTTCCCATCCAAAGGCAGAGCAGTTTACCTTGTCCAGTCCGGATGAAGAGATCCGGCAGTTTTGGATCCGGCACGGGCAGGCGTGCCTTCGGATTTCCCAGTATTTTGCGGAACAACTTGGACAGCCCTGTGTGATGAATATCTGGATT
>DERU01000041.1:1610-3153 GCA_002361095.1 Lachnospiraceae bacterium UBA3332 | reverse complement strand
TCTAAAGGGATTTCAGCGTCAGGGCGCAAAATTGTCCGAAAAAAGTGAGTTTTTTGCGCCCTGATGCGCATTTTGGAATCCCTTTGGAATTTGGCGGAATTTCCCGTTTTGGATATTGCCTTCGAAAAAAGGTCCGTCCGCGCCGCCCCCGCCGTCTGCTACCCGGCTCGGCCCAAGCCCTTCCCCCCATGAAAAGTAACTGCCGTCGCCCGGTTTTGCAGGACAAAGAAAACGGAACGCCCATTTCTGAAATTTTCCTTACGCCTGTATTCTGTAAGCTTTTACCCCATGGGCAGGCACATCCGCAGACAGGAACGGGGACGTGGTTTTGGTTTCGGTTTTATCCCAGAGATCGAAAAGGCAAAGTCCTAAAGAGGAACCGGAAGCGGACAGTTTTTCGTCCAAACCGGCAAGTTCCACCGAGACTTCGGCTGTTTTCTCACCGAGGTTAAACAGCGCCACATACAGGCTGCCGCTTTCCTCGTCCCGGCTTTTCCAGACCGCGTACCCATCCGTGCGCGCAAGCTGGACGCCATGGCAGCTTTCCTTTAACAATGCCAGCAAATCGGTATTGGTCAAAAGGGAAAGCGTCCATTCGTCCAGTTTGGTAAGTTCAGCCCCTACCATCAGGGGGGAACGGAACATACACCACAGCGTCATCATGGTCTTTTGCTCTTCCCTGGTAAAGTTGGTGAAACGCTCCTGTCCGAACCCTTTTCCCAAATACCCCAGCGGCAGCATATCGCAATCGGGGAAACACCCTTTCTTCACATGATCCTGCCACAGTTCACAGCGCCAAAACATGGCCTTTAGCAGTTCCCATTTGTCCCAAAAATCATCCGTGATCCGCCACATATTGGCGCAGTCGGCATATTCCCAGGCACGGTCAATATGGGCGGGGCCGGGTGAAAGGCTCAGCACAATCGGGCGGCCGCATTTTTCGATTGCGCGGTGCAGCATCCTTGTCTCTGCCCAGCCGCTAAAAGGACGTTCCCGGTATAACTGACTGTCGCAAATGTCGTCGCACTTGATGAAATCCACCCCCCACTGCGCATACATGGATAACAGGGAATCATAGTAGGCCTGTCCCTCCGGCGTATCATACACACCGTACATATCCGGATTCCAAGGGCAAATGGAAGCGGGATCGGCTACCAGGTTCGCCGTCGTATCGGTTCCCAGTACCGCGCAATGTTCCTGTGCCGCCCTGCGGGGGATCCCGCGCATGATATGGATACCGAATTTCAGGCCAAGGCCGTGCACATATTCCGCCAAAGGCCCAAATCCCCGCCCGCCTGCAGACGAAGGAAATCTTGCCGGGGCCGGCTGCAGTCTTCCGTAGCAATCCATCTCCAGATCGTCAAAGGGGATGTACTGGAATTTATCCCGCATACTTCCGGCGCCGTTTGCATACCACTCGATATCCACCACCACATATTCCCAGCCAAATTCTTTTAAGTGGGCCGCCATATAGTCCGCATTGGCCTTTACCTGCTCCTCATTCACGGTGGTATCGTAATAATCGTAGCTGTTCCACCCCATG
>DERU01000041.1:1060-1335 GCA_002361095.1 Lachnospiraceae bacterium UBA3332 | reverse complement strand
TAATAATCGTAGCTGTTCCAGCCCATCGGCGGCGTTTTTGCAAAATTGTTCTTGTTCATGGCATCCTCCAATCCGGTAATTTTTTGATATGACAACATTTCTTTCTTTTTTTGTTGTCTTCCCGCTGATATCTATAGTATAATTGACCTGCCTTGTAAATACAAGAATACTTCTTTGACCGGAAAGGTAATTTTTTGATGGATTACGGATTTGGCAATTACGGATTTTTACAACAGGGAAAAATGAAAAATCCTCCGTTGGTACTGTTGGACTTA
>DERU01000041.1:0-800 GCA_002361095.1 Lachnospiraceae bacterium UBA3332 | reverse complement strand
GTACTGTTGGACTTAGGGGTGGAGAGGCGCTGCCGGGAAAAATACGGATACGAAAACATAAACCGCTCCGGCTATGGCGGGTATCTGCTGCAATACACGTTAAACGGCTGCGGAATCTACGAAAGTTTTGGAAAGAAATTTTGCCTGACGGCGGGAAACGGCTTTTTTGCCAAAATGCCGGAAGACAGCAGGTATTATCTGGACACTTCCCACACCGCTGCCGCCGGTTCGTCCCCCGATGCAGAATGGGAATTTTTTTATCTCCATTTCGACGGTTTTGCGGTATATCCCTTTTGGGAAACCGTCCGGGAACTTTCCGGCCCCGTATTTTTCATTGCGCCCGAAAAGCCGCCGGTTCGTTTATTTTTGCAGTTTTTTCAAAAATGCCGGGAAAAACGCCCTGCCGCCCTCTACGAGACGGGCGAATTTCTGTACCGCTTTCTCGCCTGCCTGACGCGGGAACTGGAAACGCCATCCCTGGAAGGCTCTACACTGGTAAAGCAGGCCTCCTGCTGCCTGCGGGAACGGTTTTCCTCCCTGCAGGGCATTGGGGAAGTGGCGCAGGCCTGCCATGTCTCCCAGGAACACCTCACCCGCGCCTTCCGCGCCGAAACCGGGCAGACGCCTTTGCAATACCTGACCCGTCTCCGGATGGAACACGGACTTTTCCTGCTTTTAAATACAGCGGACAGCATCGAAAACATAGCGGCTGCCTGCGGCTTCTTAAACGGCAATTATTTTGCCAAAGTGTTCCGCCGGTATCTGCACTGCTCCCCGGATGAATACCGCAAAAGAAACCG
>DERU01000031.1 GCA_002361095.1 Lachnospiraceae bacterium UBA3332 | reverse complement strand
GGTGATCTTCCCCTCCCGGATCAGCTCCTGCATGACGCCTGCCACTTCCTCAATCGGTACGGACGGATCTACTCTGTGCTGATAATATAAATCGATATGGTCTGTCCCGAGACGTTTCAGGGAATTCTCCACCGAAGCCCGGATTACTTCCGGCCTCGAATCCGGCACCAAAGGCTTATTTACCTGCCTGCTTTCCATATCAAAATGGATGCCGAATTTGGTTGCCAGTACAACCTTATTCCGGTAAGGCTTCAACGCTTCTCCTACCAGTTCTTCATTGTCATGGGGATTCTCAGGCGTACCGTAAACCTCCGCCGTGTCAAAGAAAGTGTATCCCATATCCACAGCCTCCGCCAACAGCCTGCGCATTTCGGCTTTATCTGCCGGCGCCCCATAGGCGTGGCTCATTCCCATACAGCCAAGCCCCACCGCAGATACTTCCAGATCTTTTCCTAATATTCTGTGTTCCATATTGAGCCTCCTTTTTTCAATTTTTACATAAGCTCTTTAGTTATGGTTAAATATCTCTGTCAGCCATTCGTCATAATCCGGAATCCATCCCTCCCTGTAGCCATAGCCGTGGGGTCTGCCTTCCAACACATTCACCGTTACCGGGACATCTGCCTGGTCAAGCGCCTCCACACACTTTTCAAATTCACTCACGAACGGGTCACGGGTGCCATAACAAAAATAAGTGGGCGGAAGGTCGGATGATGCGAATTTTTCCACATCTGCAGAAGCCACGCTCAAACGTCCATAAAAGGAATAGATCATGCCGTCCGCACCGGCATCCGCCGATACACTGTCAAGCTCGTCAGGAACATAGTTCTCATCCAAAGCTGTCCCATTTACCGTACCGTCAAAGTTAAGCAGCATTTCCCCCGCCAGAATCCCTCCTGCCGAAAATCCCATGACTGCTATGTCATTTTCGTCAATCCCATATACATCCGCATTCCGGCGGACAAAACGGACGGCTCGGGCCAGGTCAAGGGCGCCCTCCTCCTGTGTATAGGGACGCAGACGGTAATTTACCACAAAGCTCTGATACCCCAGGCTGGCAAGTTCCTCCGCCACTGGTGTCCCTTCATTTTCATCGCTGCGGAACTGGAATGCACCGCCCGCACAGACCAGGACTGCCCCTTTCACCTCCGTGCCCTCCGGAACAGGGAAAGTTACCACATAGGGGCGAAAATCCGGGTCATCCGCATAATTTCCGTTGTTTTGCGTATATTCAGTAACTGCCGGAACATTTCCCTCTTCCCACAAGAAAAGAGTCTGGCTGTTCCGGGCGTCAGCCGCCGCCGTCAAAACGGTACTGCCATTGCCGTCCTCCGGCAGTTTATCCTCTGTATTGATTCCAAGTCCCTGCGCCCATTCCACTACGGTCTCCTCACTTTCCGCCACATCATTCCGGGATAAAACCAATTCGTTTCCCATAAGCAGGGCTCCCGGCTGCAGTTCGGAAATCGTATTTCGCCATTCCTTACAACAATGCTGGCTCCGGCAATGGCATCTGTTGTTTCTATATCCTCCGGCACGGAAAAATAAGCAATCAGCACATTAGAGCCTGCCGTCTGCGGTTCTTCCGGTGCAGATGTGCCGCCTTCTTCCATGCCAGACATATTGGGCTGACGATCGGCTGACGATTCTGTCTGGCTATTGGCAGGTATCTCCGTCCGGCTGTCCGCAAGAACACCTTCCCCGGAAGAATCCATGCCTCCGGTTCCACAAGCCACAAGACTTAAACTTAAGGCACCAGTCAGCAAAAGTGCAATCATTCGTTTCATTGTCTGTTTTCTCCTTTAATATGCATAGTCCGGTGCAAGGATGGACATCCGTTTCCGGTCGTGATGATAGGCAATCCGGGAAAGATTAATGTTCAGCCGATGATTGACAGACACGACTGCCACATCCCCGCTGCGGCTTAATTCCTCTTTGTCATAATCCTTATCATTAGCAGTTCCAGTGGAAAACCCGCCGCCGTGCAGTCATACCATCACAGCGCGTTTCTGGCCATCTCCCGTTCCCGGCGTCCAGATATTCAAATTCTGGCAGTTATTATCCGTGCCAGAAGATGCGTCCTGTGTCGCCTTGGGCCATAAGAATCTGCCTGATAAATTCCTCCCCAATGTAATCGCCATAATAGAATGTGACCGGGATTTCCTTTTAATAGCATTCCTGAAAGATTTTCAAGATTTCTTCATAGGTCATTTTCCTGTAACTGCCCGGAGCCAGATTGCAGGAATCTGCAATGGCTTTCAAATCCGTGGAATCATCTGCACCCAGTTCCCGTAAAGTCGTGGGAAGTCCGATTTCCCTGATAAATTCCGCCAGGGCCTCCACTCCGGCACAGGCCAGTTCCTCCCCGGTTTTTCCCTCCGGTAGGATGCCCCATACGTTCACGGCAAACCTTTGAAACTTAGGTAATCCATCCCGATAAATATGGCGGTAATAAACAGGATGCAGCACCGCCAGCCCTGCCCCATGGTTGCAGTTTGTATACGCCCCAAGCTGATGCTCCATCTGGTGACATTCAAAATCCATCCGCTTGCCCAGCTTAATGATACGGTTTTCCGCCATGGTGGACTCCCACATCAGATTGCTCCGGGCAGTGTAATCCTCCGGGTTTTGGATTGCTGCCCGCAGATCACGGATCACACCCCGCATGAGCGCCTCTGAAATATCATCGGATACATTGTCCTCGTCCGGCTCGCTGAAATAGGTCTCCATGATATAGGACAGGATATCAAACCCGCCGGATACCATCTGGAATTTGGGCACTGTGTAAGTATATGTTGGGTCCATCAGGGCAAATCTTGCATTACACTTTGGATAATCCCGGCCGGTCTTGACCTTTAATTCCTCGTTGGTGATTACCGCGCCGCCGTTCATTTCACTTCCGGTTCCGGCTGCAGTGACAACCACACCCAACGGCAGGGGATCAAAATCAACGATTCCGGGTCTCTCCCAAAAGTCCGCCCAGAGGTCGCCGTCATACACCGCCGCCATGGAAACCGCCTTACAGCAGTCCATGACGCTGCCGCCGCCCACGGCAAGAACCAGATCCACTTCGTTTTCCCGTGCCAGTTTCGCACCCTCCAGCACCTTAGAATAGGTTGGATTTGCCCCAATACCGGAAAATTCGACTATCGTTTGTCCGGCTTTTCTCAGACTGTCCATCACTTCATCGTAAACACCGTTACGCTTAATGGAACCGCCTCCATAGGCCAGCATCACCGTCTGCCCGTAAGAACCGGCAAGACAGGCAAGATACTCCTTAACACAGCCTTTTCCAAAATAGGTTTTGGTGGCATTTTCAAAAATGAAGTTATTCATATTCATACACCCTTTCCTGCATTGTTTTCTGCTTCAAATAAAAGAGCAGGCTACTTCTTTTTGACCGACGCATAAATTGCCAAAAGACATAAAGCAATAAATGCCGCAAATCCGTATATTTTCATCTTTTCCGTTTACTTCTTTCTCGTACTGTCCGGCATCTGTCTCTTCCAGAATGCGATAGCCTCATCAATCCATCCTTCCGCCACCGTACCTGTTCCCAGTCCGAAACCGTGTCCCAGTTCCGGATAGGAATGAAATTCCGTGTCGATTCCTAATGCGCGCATACCGTCAAGCCGCCGCTTCATGACACGCCAGTTGGCAATTCCATCACTTTCCCCAACTGTCACGAAGGTGGCAGGATCACCCTCGCTATACTCGCCGAGTCCGGTATACTGCATGATAACTGTTGCAGGCTGCGGATAATCACCGGCGCCAAATGCTGCCGTTCCGTAGGAGCCAACCCATGCCGCCATTCTCGCACCGGCACTGCCGCCCCACAGGGAATAGCTTTCTGTGTTCACTTCCAATTCTTCTGCGTGTTCAAAAATAAACTGAATCGCCCGCGCCAGATCTTCGCAGGCCGTTTGTGCGCCCGGTCGGTAGATCAAGGCAAAAGCGTTATACCCCTGTTTGGAAAGCTCCAAGGCATGGGGAAAACTGTCCTGCATGGCTCCCACATAAGCAAATGCCCCTCCCGCGTTGCAGACTGCAAACCGTTCACCGGGAGTCCCCTTAAAGAAAAACAGTCCGGTATCTTCTTTTTCAGGGTCAGCTGCCTTTTCTTCCACCGTATATATATCATAAAATATGGTGTCACCGGAAACAGCATGCTCTTTCATGTAATTTGTGATTGCAACTGTTTCATCCGGGTCAATATTGCTGTAATAGGTCAGATGCAGATCCCCCAGCGTATCCCCGCTGTAATACCAATCATCCACCGGGAAAATCAGCCTTCCGTAATCTCCGAAAACAGGGTCGTCCATGACATCGGATATGGCTGTGTCAACCGTATAAAAATTACCCCTGGCCTCATTTTTCACATCAGTCTCCCCAGATTCCGTTTTAACAGAATCAGATACCATATCCTGCGCCTCCTGACTTTGTTTTGTTCCTTCTGTATTCCCACAGGCGCCAAGTATCGTTATAAGCATGGCTGTCAAAATCCCCATTACTATTACCCGCTTCATGATTTGAACCCCTCCTGCCAGACATTTTTCTGCCGCATTTATTGTTTATAGTATAAAAAAACCGAGGCTTCCATAGAAGTCTCGATTCGTTCATCAGTTAATACCTATAGGTTGTATCTGAAAATTCTTCCTGACCGCACAGCCTGTCATTCGTTCTGTAAAAGCTCTGCCAACAGCAAAAAGGGTGTTTGAAATCCTATCAAGCGGTGTACCTTCCTTTGTTACCGAAGTCCTATGGCTTTAAACGGCCTGCTGGTATATTAGTGTCAAGTTGCCCGATTTTCAGTTTCCGCTTAAAAACAGGCCTGTCCTTATCCGATTTTGCTGTTTTCAATATGTTCAAAACATATTCACAGCAATTTTTTCATAGGACTAAACCAGCATAAGCCCTTGATTTTACCGTCTCCCTGCCAGCTTGACACTATATTACCATACGCCCCCCATTGACGGCTGGGATATACATTATCCGACTCTTCCCTTGCCCCCCGGCGCAGATATCCGACGATTCCCCTTCCCGACACATAAGGCGCATTTCCCTCCGGCACGCACCACTGCATCAGCTGCAAAATCGCTCCGGCAGTCACGGCTGCCGCCATGGCGCCGCCGGTGTAAGGACCGACTATCGTGCTGATTCCCACGCCCGGCGCCGCCAGGTCCGGCTTAATACCTCCGTCCCTTCCAAATCCCTGTCCGGAGGCAAAATAGAAACCGCCCGTGCTGCTGTCATAGGAAGTGGTGGTCACCACGCCGTCGGCATAAGAAGGCATCGTCAGGGTCGTCTCCGGCGTCGGCGTCAAAAAGAACGCCTCCCCTGACTGAAACTGTCTTTGTGTCATCCAGATATCAAAAGTAGCATTTGGCAATACCCTTTCCCCCCGCACATAAATCGTCCAAACGCCGGGAGACGGCGCAACAAACCGCATCACAATCAATTCATCCTCCGTATTACGCTCATTGGGAATGTAAGTGATCGTCAGACGGGTCTTTTCATACACAAACGTATAATTCACTTCACTGCTGATCCGGAAATTTGTCTCCGGTATGACTTCCCCGCCGGGAGAGCGGACGCTGATTTGGAAAACGGACGGACTCTCCCCCCACAGTTCCGCTATGAATCCCCTCATATTTTCGCTGACCCGGATTTCCACCGCTTTTGCCTCCCCCGTAAGCGCCGCCCTAAAATGTCCCGCCGCACTTCCCTCGTTTCCGCCGCTCACCGCCGCCGCCATACCGCTGTAACGCATTGTATACTCCATATAATCCATCAGAGAGGAACTTCCATTGTGGCTTCCCAGCGACGTTCCAAGTCCCATACACATCACTACCGGACGTACAAACGGAACGACAAACTGTCTCACAAACTTAATCGCAAACATAATGTCATCCGAACTGTAGGCCGGTTCATCGTCCCGAACCAAATAATAGTCCCGTAAATACTGTTTGGCGGGCTTGAGCTTCACCACTACAAACAGGGCGTCGGGAGCGGCCCCCGTAAAGGTAATGCCTCCGTCAATCCTGCTGCCCGCAGCGATGCTGGCCATGGCCGTGCCATGACCAATCTCATCCCGCTGCGGTATTCTTTCATGGGGATCCTCCAGCCGTAACGCTTCATTGATCTGTTCCTGTGTATACAGGCTGCCATAGGCAAATCCTTCCGGCGGCTGCCCGCTTTGATCTGTCTGATCCCATATGGCCAGGATCCGGCTGGAACCGTCCGAATAGCGAAACACGGGGTTTTCATAGTCTATCCCTTATGGTGTTCCGTCCGTGATACCCCTGTATATGCAGAACCCTTCCGCAAAATATCAAATCCGAATTTTCGCCTGGTCCTGGATATAGTCTGCGATCCGGTCCTCCAGACACTTGCCCCCTTCCGCAAATGAAAGCTTCAGGACATATTCTCCCGCTTTCAACACATAAGGATTGCGCACCTGGTCCAGATAGCTTCGCAGCTTTTCCTCCGGCGCCGCCGTTTCTTCTATAATAATGTCCTGCATATCCGTCAGTTCTTCCCGGTTCACTGTCCGGACATCCACATCCTGCATCCGTACCGGCGTTTCTGCCTGCATACCCATTTCCCCTTTCCCAGATCCACGTTATGATATACTTTTCCGAACCGTTTTGTACAATTCTTCCATATTCCAGACCATCTCTGTCCGCTCCCGATATACCACAATCTTACCGATCAGCCGTTCCGCAATTTCCCAGTCCAGGCTGTCTGGGACGACCGCAGTTTCCCCCTTTACTTCCAAAGCGTCCCGGTATTGATCTTCCAGTGCCTTTTTTTCGGATTCCCACACGGAAAGCTTCCTTTCCGTTTCCTCCATCCGCCCTTTACAATCCTGCAGTGCCCTTGCCCAAAGTTCCTCCCGCCGGTTCACTGTATATGCTTCATAAGCGCGCCGCTTCTCCCGGCGCAAATTTGCCATCCGGATCCGCAGACTTTGTACAGCCTGCTCTGCCTCCCGGATTTTTCCCGCGCACAGCCGCCTTTTCTGCTCTCCCACATCCGCCCTCCCCTCCTCCTGCAGCTTTTGCCCGATTTGTCCAAACACAAACTGTTCCAAAAAAGGAAGTTCCGCCTTTTCCACACAATCCATACACATTCGCGCCGTATAACGCTGGCTGCAGGTAAAATAGCCGCAGCCCCGCTTCCGGAATACCAGGTTATGACCGCAGCCCCCGCAAACCATCCGGCCCACCAACGGATGCTGCCTTTCCCTTTGGGGAACCGTACAGGGCCGCTTTTGTGGCTGCGCCTTGTCAAAAATCCGTCTGTCTACAAGCGGCGTATGGTGATTGGGATGTACCTTCCACTCTGTCCTTGGCCGCATACGCCTTTTGCCGCCCACATGGTCTTTGATATATTTTCCGTAAACCATATCCCCCACATAACATCTGTTTTGCAGGATCCTGCAAACCGTTGCCGCGCTCCAGGAATACATGTCTCCTTTCGGTTTTTTTGCCGTCCCTCCCCGTTCCGCCAAATATTGCATAGGCGTCTTTTGCCGTTCCGCGTTCAACTGTCCGGCAATCTGCACGGAAGTTTTTCCCTCTGCCGCCAGACCGAAAATCCGCCGGACCACCGAAGCCTGCGGCTCCGACACATCCATGCCGCCCATTGCCTCCGGCTTCTTTTCGTAGCCGAAGGGAACGTGTCCCGACGCATACAGGCCATTTTCCTTTCTGGCGGACAACGCCGCGCGCACCTTTGCCGAAAGATCCCTGCTGTACAAATCGCAAAGCAGCCCCCGGAACGCTGTCTCCAATGCCGCAGATGCCGTTTCCGCCTCCAGACTGTCATAATGATCGTTTACGGAAATGAAACGAATTCCCAACAGCGGAAAAAACTGCTCCAAATAGGAGCCAAGTTCCACATAATCCCTGGAAAACCGCGAAAAATCCTTGACGAGGATACAATCCAAAACGGATGCCTCCGCCAGCGTCAGCATTCGCCTAACCCCCGGCCGTTCCATGGTTGTACCGGAATAGCCATCGTCCACAAATTCCAATATTTCATCCCCCGCAAATACTACCTTCACATAATTATGCAGCAGCATACGCTGCATCCGGATACTGTTGCTTTCCTCTGCCCCAGATCCGTCCTCCTTTGACAGCCGCATATAAAGCGCGATTCTTCTCCGCTCTCTCATGTCCTTTCTTCTCCGGTTCCGGCGTAACGACTCTGACCGGTCTGCCCTGCCTGCGGATCCGCCTTTCCCTTCCCTCTCCCCGTCGGGCAAAAGCGTAAAACCACCTCCACCCGCCGGTCCGGATACACCAATATTTTGTCAACCAACGCCTCCAAAATCCCCCGGTTCAGCCAGCCGTCCTCCCCACGGCCCAACAACGCGTCCCATTCCTTTTCTTTTTCCGCCAGCCACCCTTCCCACTGTTTACTCTCACGTTGCAGCCCTTCAAGTTCGTCTGTCAGTTGCCGCACCCGCAGCGCATTCTTTTTCTTCCGGTTTTCAAAATCCTGCAGGCCGTATGCGCCCTCCCGGTACCGGGCATAGATATATCCCCCTTCGCTTTTTACCGTCTCCAAACGGTTTTGCCTGGATCTGCTTTTTTCCCGCAATTGCCGTATCCGTCTTTGGGCTTCCCGCTTTGCCTCCGCAGACCCTGCTTCCTGATCCGTCCCGCATAAAAGGCAGCCCTGCCGCAAAGCCGTTTCCGCCAGCTTTCGGAGTATACGGGCCGATACCGCTTTTCGCCCGCACTTTCTTTCATCCACCAGACGGGAGTTGGGACAGCAATACCCATACCGCACGCATGTTTCCCCGGATTTTGTCTTCCCCGCTGCGGAATAACGCTGCATTTTGTGCATACATTCTCCGCAGTACAAAAAGCCCGCAAATAGGTCCGCCTCTTTTTTTCCGCTTCCCAAATCCCTGGCGCAGTGTGGGCCGTTTTGCCCCAGCCTATACGCTGCCCGGTCAAACTGCCTGCGGCTTACAATCCGAGGCTGCGCCTGCGGCTCCCCGGCCCTCCCTTTGTCATCTTCCCGGGGCATGCCCCCTGCGTAAACGGGATTTGCCAAAAGATACCGCACGCTGCATAACGTCCATCCCCGCAGTTCTTCCCCGGGCTGCCGGCGGACATGTCCGTACCGCCTGCAATCCGCCGGTCTGTGTATCTGGCCGCGATACAATTCCTCCGCAATCTGCCGCATGGATTTACCGTCCCCATACCCCTCAAAAATCTGCCGGACCACCTTCGCCCCCTCTTCCTCGACCGCCAGACGCCTTCTTTTTCCCTCCCGCGCAATCCGGTATCCGTAGGGCGCACAGCCGCCCGAAAAATCCCCTTTTTTGCGTGCCTGTCCTCTGGAAGTCTTTACTTTTACGGAAATGTCTTTTGCGTACATCTCGTTCACCAGATTTTTCAGCTTTACCTCCAGCCCGCCGCTGCCGTTATATCTGCTGTCAAAATGATCCGTGACCGCGACAAAACGCACTTCCATTGCGGGGAAAATTTTTTCCATATACATGCCGGTCTCCAGATAATCCCTCCCGAACCGGGAAAAATCTTTCACCACCACACAATTGATTTTGCGGCTTTGCAGATCCTCCCACATTCTTTCCCACCCTTTTCTTTGGAAATGCGTCCCTGTTTTCCCCAAATCCGTATAGCATGCTTCCAGTTCCACATCCTCCTGCTTTGCGATCCATGCTTTTGCAATCGCAATTTGGGATTCGATGGAATCATTTTTACGGTTATGGCTGTCCACGGATAGTCTGGCATAAATTCCGGCGGAATACTTTCTATTGTCCATGTCGCTCCCCTCCATCCTTCTTTGCCAAATTTCCCCCGTACCCATCCCCAAAACGGAAGCGGATGCCTATGCGCTTATCTTCATAAACCCCAATCCGCTCCACGAAAGCGGAAACCGCCATACGGCTGCTTTGCCTTTCTTCCGCTTCCTCCGAAACACGCCGCACCGCCTTCTCCTGTTTCCCAACCGCCTCCTGCAGACGCCTGCCATACTCCCCATAAATCCGGGAAAAGTCGTCAAAATCCTCCCGATCCAAAATCCCCTTTTCAAAATCCTCCCGCAATCCGTCCGACAGTCTGCGCAATTGCTCCTCCACCTGTTTCAGTCTCCGGATTTCCCTTCCGAACCAGAACGCCTCCCCCAAATTCTTCTCCGCTGCCCGTCCCCTTTCCCCTTTTGTCAAAACCGCAGCCTGCAGCCGCAGCACATCCCCAATGATCTGTCCCAACCCCTTTTGTGAAATAAAATGCCTGGAGCACCCTTTCCCCCTATGAAAGGTCGGGCACACATATCCGTCCTCCCCCTTTTTCCCCGTACCCTTACAGGGAACCAGCGGTTTCTTACAATCCCCGCAAAATAAAAGCCCTGCAAACGGATGAAATCCTTCCTCTCCCCCCAATGCATGACAGCCCGCCGCAGACAAACTCTGCACATTTTCAAATGTTTCCCGGGAAACCAACGCCTCATGGGCATCCTGCCGGCGTATCCACCGCTCTTTTGGCACAATGCGGCGCTTTTCCTGCTTATAACTGATTTTCTCTGTCTTTCCCTGCACCAGCGTACCCGTATAAGTTTCGTCCTGCAGGATGCGCCTCACCGCCACCGCCGACCATTGCGTCCACTGCCTTGTGACAAACCCGCTTTCCAACTGCACGCCCATCGTTTTTTTATACATATAAGGAGACAAAATCCCCCGTTCCTCCAATTTTTTCGCGATCCGCAGGCAGCTCATTCCGCACATCCGCCAGAAAAAAATTTTCTGTACCACCATCGCGGCATAGCCGTCCACAGCCAGCCTGCCCTGTGCCGTCTCCTTTTGGTATCCATATACCGCAAACGCGCCCGCAAATTCCCCCCGCTTTTGCTTCGCGCGTTTCTGGCTTCTGATTTTTACCGATATATCCTGACAATAGGAATCGTTGACAAAGTTTTTTACCGGAAGAATGAAAGATTTCTCGTTGGCATCCGCCGTCAGGGAATCGTAATGATCCGTAACCGCAATAAACCGGACGCCCAGCGCCGGGAAAACCCTCTGCAAAAGCCGCCCGGCTTCAATATAATCCCTCCCGAACCGGGACAAGTCCTTTACGATCACGCAATTCACCTTACGGCTTTGAATGTCCTCCATCATACGCAAAAAAGCGGGTCTCGTAAAACGCGTCCCCGAATACCCGTCGTCTATGTAAATGCTGTCTTTGATACAATTCGATACGTTTAAACACCAAAGGAGCAGAATAATCTGCCCCTCTGTAATATCCAATCAGTCTAATTTCTTTATTTCCCGGTTGAAGCAGGATGCCATGCTCACTGTAAAGCCGCATATCCCGGTACATAAGAACATTGCTGCCATGCCGCTTCCGGCACTATCCCCTACTATTATTTCCAACATTTCCGCCAGCCTGTTCCCAGAAGACATAAAAGGTTCAAAGACATAATCTGCCAGATAACCTCCCAGGATAATCCCAACCGGAATCGTGCTGTACTGGATGGCGTTCCTGACTGCAAATACCCTCCCCTGCATAGCGGCGGGAATCTTACGGTACAGTATCGTATTCTGGTTTGCCATAATGAAAGGAATCGGCACACTGGCAGCAACCGCAGCCGCTGACCACCAAAATACATTTTTCCCAACTGCCATCATCAGATCACCGAACAGAAATGACAATGCCGCCGAAACATAAATTGCCACAGCCTTATGGCGGCTTTCTTTCTTTACGGAAACAACGATGCCCCCGGCAATCCCACCTATGCCCATGCAGGCATTTACGGTTCCAAGTGCAATGCTGTTCCCGGAACTTCTTGCCAGAATCATTGGTGATAAAATATTCTCATAGGTCAGCCTTGAGCAGAAATTGATCAATGCCATTGTAAGCATGATATAAAATATGCCTTTTTCCTTTTTCAGAAAATCAAATCCTTCCGCTATTCCGGCAAATGGGGAACTGTACTTCTTTTCCTGCGCCTGTTCCGGAATAGTGATAAGGAACAGCAATATGCAAAATGCAAAGCAAAAGCTCGCCAGATCTATCAGCAGGATAAGGGGAAGCCCGCCTGCCGCAAACAGGAAAGCCGCCAACATGGGGCTGAATACCACAATAAGGTTATTGGAAAAAGAATTCATCCCGCTGACATTTGAAATCTTCTCCTTTGGTACCAGTCTTCCCGTTGCCACTGCGGATGCGGGTTGCTGAAAGGCATTCGTTATACCAACCACCGCATTTATGGCATAGATATTCCAGACATCCAGACACCCTGCAAGCAGAAATGCCAATACTGCCACCGAACCAGCCGCCGCAATACTGTCCGAGACCAGCATGATTGTTTTCTTCTTATGCCTGTCTATAAAACTGCCGACAAACAGGCTTAAAAAAACATACGGCACATAATTGCAAAAGGACATCAGCGAAACAGACATTGCAGAATGGCTCTGTCCATACGCCCACAAAACAAGCGCAAACCCGGTCATGGAACTTCCAAGTCCCGATACGCTCTGGCTTAACCACAAAATGATATATTTCTTGAATAATTTTTCTTCCATTGAATTTTCTCCATTCTATTCTTTATTTTTTCAGAATAAAAAGTACAAAATCCAATGTGGACGATAGTTTTTACCTCTGTACAAATTTCGTCCA
>DERU01000118.1:10176-10473 GCA_002361095.1 Lachnospiraceae bacterium UBA3332 | reverse complement strand
GTGTTTTTTTCCGGCTGTCCCCTGCGATGTGTCTATTGTCAGAACCGGGAAATTGCAATCGGAAGAACCGGAAAGGAAATCTCCACCGAACATCTGGCGGGGATTTTTTTGCGTCTGCAAAAGCAGGGCGCATGTAACATCAATTTGGTGACACCTACACATTTTGTTCCGCAAATTGCGAGGGCACTGGAATATGCCAAAAATGACGGGCTGCTAATTCCTGTGGTTTATAACACCTCTTCTTACGAAAAGGTAAGTACGCTGCGGCTGTTAGAGGGGCTGGTGGATATTTATCTG
>DERU01000118.1:5326-9915 GCA_002361095.1 Lachnospiraceae bacterium UBA3332 | reverse complement strand
AACAGCAGCGGATATGAGAAGGTTGAGAGTTTAAAATGTCTGGAGGGGCTGGTGGATATTTATCTGCCGGATTTCAAATATGTTTCCGCAACGCTTTCTAAAGCGTTGTCCCATGCGCCGGATTATTTTGAAACGGCTAAGGCAGCGGTGGAAGAAATGGTGCGGCAGGTGGGGGAACCGTTTTTCGTTGCGCCGGACGGTAGGAAGTTGAATGCAGGGCAGATGAACGATGCCTGTGGGACAGAAGGGGAGGACTGCGACTTTTTGATGCGGCGGGGTGTCATCGTGCGGCATTTGGCGCTTCCCGGACAGGAAGAGGACTCCAGGCGGGTGCTTTCCTATTTGCATCATACGTATGGAAACCGTATTTATATCAGCATTATGAATCAGTATACGCCGATGCCGGGAATCGGGAAAGGCTGCGTAGGGCAGGCTTGCGCACCGTTTGGGGAACTGGCGCGCAAGCTTTCGGAGGAAGAATATGAAAGACTGATCGACTATGCGGTCAGTCTGGGGGTGGAAAACGGATTTTTACAGGACGGGGATACCGCAAAGGAAAGTTTTATCCCCGCTTTCGACGGAGAGGGAATCTGGTGAACACAAAAGCGACGAGCAGGCATACGGATAAGATAAGCAGGGCGTATGTTCCGAAGCCTTCCCAATTGTTGCGGATCATCCGACCCAAAAACGGTATGCCAAGTACGGCGGCAAAATACCAGAAAGCGGAAAAAAGCCAAAGGCAGGATGGAAAGCCGTCCGGCCTGGAAATCAGGTCGGCCATCCGGCAAAGGAAAAGCAGGGCCGTGAAGTACACGGCGGCGCCCAGCAGGGTATGCAGTCTTTCGGGGGTGAAAAAACCGTTAAAAACACCGTTTGCCGCAAACCGGCGGGGCAGGCGGATGGAGAGCGCAATACGCAGCCCGTTGACCAGAATCGTATATAAAAAAGAAAATATGGCGCTGCATGCCGTCCAGGCAGCCTTTTTACGCAGGCCCTGCAGACGGTGTACATAGGAAAAAATAAGCGTGACCACTGTGATGCCCAGAAAACGCACACCGCTGCAGGAGGGAGCAATGAGAAACTTTATGGTGTGGTTGACGTAGCCTGTCTGCGGTACATAGCTGAAAGAAAGCCCCGTCAGGATGCCGACCCACCGGGTAAGGGGGGCCAGTATCCAGGTGAGCCTGTCGGCAGGGGCATCCGCATAGAGCAGCTTCAAGGCAAGGGCGATGCCGCATCCGGCCGTATAAAACGGGAGATTTTGTTTAAGCTTGCAGGACATGTGACATCCTCCTTTTGCGGAACAGAAATCCGGCTGCGTACAGCAGGGCGGCGGTCAATGCACACAGTTCAAAGAACATGCCCGGTTCGGAGCCGACAGTATAGCCGGTTCCGATCGCCAGATCGGATACGCCTTTTGGCAGCTGGGAAGGCTGTTTTACATTCGCGGCGTCTTTGCCGGGATTGCGGACGGTTTCCACTACCGCAATAAAAGAAGTATAAGGAGTCATCATGCTGTAGGACAGTCCCAGGCGGGTGACTTCTTCTTTGATGCTTTCATCGTCTTCGGCTGCAAAGGTATAATCCGTAAGCTGTTTTACTTTTTGCCTTGCCCATAAATAGGGAAGGGCGCTGTTTTCCGCCATGGGCTTTACATCCGAAACGGCGATTTCCTGTATATAATCCTGTTTGCCGGTTTTTCCGGTCAGGCGTATGGTTCCGGAAGGGCTGCCCCGCCATTTTCCAAAAATGATGACAGGTTTTTGGGAAAACAGGGTAGGCTGTACGGCAGGCTGGATATCGTAAGCATCGAAGCCCAAGAAGTTGATCTTTATATCCGTTAAAAGAGGGGATTGTATATAATTGCGGAATTTTCCGGCCATTTCAGCAGCATCCTTTTCATCCGTCACTACAAAGGCTTCCCCCGCGCCTACCTCCGCAATACCTTCCACCAGATAGCGGTTTACGCTGCTTCCGATGCCGAAAGAAAAAAAGCTGGCGCTGTCAAGGTTTTGCCGGATATGCTCGTAAATCCTTTTTTCCCCGGATATATAGCCGTCGGTTATGACGACCACACTTCTGGAAAATCCGTCTGCAGCAGGAGTGGAAGTAGCTTTGTCCAATGCCTGCAAAAGTTCCGTGCCCCCGCCTCCGTCCTGTCTGTCGATCAGGTTTATGGCACGTTCAATGTTTGTTTTGGTTGCAGGCAGGGATTGGGAGGAGAGGGAGGCTACGCAGTCCGCGAAGAGAATGACATTAAAACGGTCGGTTTGGCGCAGATTGGAAACCAGATCCCGGATCAGGTCTTTTGCGGTATCCAGGGGATAGCCGTACATGGAACCGGAAATATCCAGCACAAAGATATACTCCCGGTCAGGAATATCCTGCGGATCAAACTGTTTTGGGGGTTGTACCATGAGCATAAAAAAGTTTTCCGTATCGCCTTCCTGCAGCATAAGACCACAATTCACGTCCTGTCCGGTCAGTTGGTAGTCCAGAATAAAATCACGGTTTCCGGCATATTCCTGCGCGTCGGTCAGCGTGACTTTTGCAATTGACGGACTTTCCTGCACAACCTGAATATCATGGGATTTGCTGGATAAATTTGTGATTGGAACGCCTGTGGATAGGTTGACGGCGATGTTATAAGCATCAGGAGGGGTTTTTTCTTCTCCCAGATAAGGACTTTCCACCCATTCGTCGCATTCCCCGTTTTCGTCCTGCGCAGGACTTTGATAGCGTGGCCCGACAACTGTCGGGAAAACAAACTGGTATTTGCCGTCTGCCGGGGATAACAGTTCGGTGTAGTGCAGTTCTATGTGGACAATGTCCCCCGGCATGATGTTTGCCACATTCATGGTAAATACATTTGGCCGCTGCTGTTCCAGCAAGGAAGCGCTTTTTCCCTCGTTTTTGGCTTCCTCAAACTCTTTTTTGGCCTCCTCCTTTTCCTGAATTTTTGCGGTGACAACCTGATCGCCGACGGTCATTTTCATGCCGTGTACGCTAACTTTCGTGGATGCCGGAAAAACGTAGCTTGCATGGATGGGGCGTTTTCCTGTGTTGGTATAAGTCTGCGTTACGTAGGTTTCGGCTATCACACCGTTGATGTTTGTCACCACATTGGTGGCCTTGAGGGGAAAGCTGTCCAATGCCGGGTCTGCGTTTTCAATAAAAAAATAGGGCGCAAGGGTGGCCTCCGGATCGTTTGCTGTCTCGGCCCGCACTTTGGCGGAAGCCAGGACAAAGAACAGCAGGGATAAAAAAAGGCTGAAGCGGATGGAAAATTTGGTCATGATGAAACACTCCTTTCATTTGTAATTTGCTGAACTGTTACGTTATTTCTGCGTTTTGTGTATAAAACCGTTGTCCGCCGAACGGGTTCGTTATATAATAAGCTAGGTTAAAGCTGTCTGAACGGCTGTTTACAATGTACCTTTTGCGTGCATCGAAAAAGCATCAGAGATGTATCTTTTTTGCATCATTTTGAAAATTAGGAGGAGGAAAAATGTTGGAATTTAGGTATGATACCCAGTTACTGATAGAGGGGGAAGATTTGGATGAGGATCGCATCAGCGAATATTTTACGGAACATTTTAAGGGGGACTGCCTGTTGGCGGTAGGGGATGAGGAATTGATCAAGATACACTTTCATACCAATGAGCCTTGGAAGGTACTGGAATATTGTGCTTCGCTGGGGGAGATTTACGATATTGTGGTGGAGGACATGGACAGACAGGCAAGGGGTCTGCAGGGATAAGCATGAGGGGAAAATTTCAACATTTATTGAAGAATGGTTATGAAAATACGGTGCGTGTGGGAACACAATGGCAATGATAGTATGTTGTATGCCAACAACTTTGTCGGAGCATATACGCGTGGTAAGACAAAGGATATTGCCCTTCAAAAGATGATAAGAGAGGTTGTATCTTATCTGGAATGGAAAGGTGAAGCAGTCCCCGGCTCTTTGAAGGCGGTGATTGTACAGGAGAAAGCTTCTGTGTTAACGGTTTCGGATGCGGATTCGGATGTCCTTTTTGAGGAAGAAAAAAAGCCTTTGTCCGAATCAGAATACGAAGAATTAAAAGCGCTTGCACTAAAATCCGCACAGGATTTTCTGGATTTGTATGAGTCGATTCCCGACAGGGATAAAAGCTGTCTGCCGGTCCGGAAAACCTTTTACGGGCAAGTTCCCCGCACGGCGTTTGAAATGTATGAGCATACAAAAAATGTCAATGATTATTATTTTGGAGAGATTGGTGTTCGGACCGACCACGAGGGAACGATTGTGGAATGTCGGAAGCGAGGTTTTGCACTACTGGAAGGTCAGCCCGATTTTTTGAAGAATACGGTTTATTTGGGCAGCTATGGCGAAGAATGGTCATTACGGAAAGTGCTGCGGCGGTTTATTTGGCACGACCGTATCCATGCAAAGGCAATGTATCGAATGGCAGTCAGAACGTTTGGCGGTGACATTCCGAATTTATATCACTTCGTATAAAGTTTTTCGTTTATTATATAATTAAGTTTGTACAGATTTTATAATTTTAATAAAATAATTAGCACTCACCTCTTGACAGTGCTAACAA
>DERU01000118.1:0-5043 GCA_002361095.1 Lachnospiraceae bacterium UBA3332 | reverse complement strand
CACCTCTTGACAGTGCTAACAATATGTTATATGATGTCTATAACAAATAAACCAATTGCGGCACAACGAAGAGGCTTTTGCGCAGGACAGTTACCACTGGTTTACGGCGGGAATACGATTGTGCCAGAATAATCATAGGAGGTACGGCTATGTATAGGAGTAGTTTTAATTTGTTTGATGACTTTTTCAACGACGTATACGGGGATCCATTCGCAAAGAAGGACGATCGGGGCAAAAACGTCCCGCAGCTGATGCGAACCGATATTTTGGAGAAGGACGGACAGTATCTCTTGGACATTGAACTGCCCGGTTATTCCCGGGATGAGGTACAGGCCGAGTTAAAAGAAGGGTATCTGACGATCGCGGCGGTGAAGCAGAACACTGTGGAGAGTCATGATGTAAAGACCAACTATGTCCGTAAGGAACGCTATACCGGCAATATGAAGCGCACTTTCTATGTGGGGGACGAAGTGACGGAGAAGGATGTGCAGGCGGCTTTCAAAGATGGAATATTGAAAGTCATGATCAATAAACCCAAGCCCAAGGAATTGACTGACGAGAGAAAGTTCATTCCGATCCTGTAAAAATTAAGCGGTCTCTAAGCGGTTTATATCAATATGAACCGATACAAAAAACCCGTTTGGCAGGGGAAACTTTGCCGGACGGGTTTTTTACGGACTTAATCATATTTTGTCAGGGGCAGGAAATCTTCAAATATATACATGTCAAAGTATTTTCTGCATGTCTGCAATTCCTTTTCGGAGCGGATCACCCATCCCGCAGTATGGGCCTTAAACAGACGGCTGCAAAAAAACAGGGAAGGATCTTTGCGAAACCGCCAGTTATAGGAAATGAAATCAGGGCGGCTGATTGCGTTGAGAACCATTTTTCCCAGAAGATACTGCAGGGGGTCAAGCGTATGGTTTTCTACATTAAAATGAGTGGAAAGCTGACCGCGCAGGATGCCGGGACGGTTTTTGCGATACCACCAGAGGGCGGCGGGATGAAAAGACTCGATACAGTACAGGCCGTTATAGTGTGTAAGGAGATCGTCGATTTTTCTGGTAATTTCAAAATTCATACGGTCCATTTTGATTTCCACCAAAAGAGGAACCTTTCCGTTTACCAGTTCCAATACTTCTGAGAAAGCAGGAATCTGTTCCCTTGTATTTGCCAGGGAATGGGTTTTGAGTTCCTGCAGGGTCAGGGTATCCACACGCTTATCAATGGCGCACATGCGGCTCAGGGTGGCGTCGTGAAAAACAATGGGTACGCCGTCTGCGGAAAGCTGTACATCCAATTCGATTCCGTAACCGGCTTCCACGGCCCGCTTGAAGGCCGGAAGCGAATTTTCCGGAATTCCGTTTTGGACGGCGTGCAGCCCCCGGTGAGCGAAGCAGTAATGAAAAAAAGGACTGCAGTCCGGTTTTTTTCTCCGGGGATGAATCAGGTAAAGATATAGTATAGGAAATAATGCCAAAATAAGAAACAGTATTTTCAATATTTTTTCTCCCATCGTTATTTCCGCAAGCAACGAGCCAGGCAGCCGTATATGTGCGGACATTGCCCTATGTCTATCAAACAGTATAGAACTTCTTTTCGCAAAAGTCATGATATTTTTCTTAAATCTCCTTAAAAAACAGTGGAATAACGGATCGATGCGCGGTAAAATGGAAAAAACGGCTGTAAAAACAGCGGCGTGGTTACGCGGCGGATGGGAGAGAATGTGAGAAACATACAGGTAAATGAGATTGCGAAAGCAGTTCGGGAGTTGTGCATCGAGGCCAATTATCAGCTTTCGCCGGATATGTGCCGCGCTTTGGGAGAGGCGCGCAAAAAAGAGGAATCTCCATTGGGAAAGCAGATTTTGGGACAGCTGGAGGAAAATCTGGAAATTGCCCAAACGGAGGAAATTCCGATCTGCCAGGATACGGGAATGGCGGTTATTTTTATGGAAATCGGGCAGGAGGTGCATTTTGAAGGGGGCAGTCTGGAGGAAGCCATACAGGAAGGAGTACGTTGTGGCTACCGGGACGGCTATCTGCGCAAGTCCGTGGTGAAGGATCCGTTGATTCGGGAGAATACAAAAGACAATACGCCGGGGGTGATTCATTATTCCATCGTTTTGGGCGACAGGGTTAAAATTACAGTGGCGCCCAAAGGGTTTGGCAGTGAAAATATGAGCAGGATTTTTATGCTCAAACCGGCAGACGGTATGGAGGGGGTAAAGAATGCGGTGTTGACGGCGGTAAAAGACGCGGGACCAAATGCCTGTCCCCCGATGGTGGTGGGAGTGGGAATCGGAGGAACCTTTGAAAAGTGCGCGCTGCTTGCCAAACAGGCACTGACCAGACCGGCCGGAGAGCATTCGCCGGTGGCATATGTAAAGGAAATGGAAGAAGAACTATTGGAACGCATCAACCGAACCGGGATCGGTCCCGGCGGACTTGGGGGAAGCGTCACGGCATTTGCGGTCAACATCAATACGTATCCCACGCATATCGCGGGACTGCCGGTGGCGGTTAATATATGTTGTCATGTAAACCGTCATGCAGTACGGGAAATTTGAGTTTATACTATGGATGGGATTTGTATCTGAGTGAAGCGAAAGGAATGGAAATAAATATGGAAAAATACTTGCAAATGCCGTTGTCAAAAGAGGATGCGGCAAACTTGAGGGCGGGGGATTATGTGTACCTGACAGGAATCATGTACACCGCAAGGGATGCCGCCCATAAAAGAATGCAGGAAACGCTGGAGGCCGGGGAACCGCTCCCGATTGTACTGCAGGGAACCGTTATTTATTATATGGGGCCGTCGCCTGCCCGCAGCGGACGGCCGATCGGTTCGGCAGGCCCTACTACGGCCAGCCGGATGGACAAATATGCCCCGGCGCTGCTGGATCTGGGATTGCTCGGCATGATTGGAAAAGGCCGCCGTTCTTTGGCGGTGCGGGATGCCGTTGTACGTAACGGGGCCGTGTATTTTGCCGCTGTGGGCGGTGCGGGGGCTCTTCTCTCGAAAGCGGTTCTGGAATCAGAGGTGGTTGCGTATGAAGATTTGGGTACGGAGGCCATCCGCAAACTCACGGTGGATAAGTTCCCTGTGATTGTGTGTATGGACAGCTGCGGAACGGACCTGTACGAAATATCTGCGGAACAGTACAGAAAGGAATAAAGCTTTGGTTTGAGCGTTCGCGGGAGCGTGTTTGAAAAATGCTCTAAAGCGGGCGGATGGGAGAAGAAATGATAAGAATTGTTTTAATGGTACTTTATAACCTTCCTTTTGTTCCGTATTGGTGGTGGCAGCTATGTCATATGGCCAAAAATCCGGAAGCGTACAGCCAAGAGAAACGGTGGGCGCTGCTGCAAAAGATTACCACCCATGCCAACAAGGGGGGCAGGGTGGTCATTGAGTCATGGCACCAGGAAAATATACCGGAAACGGAGCCGTTCATATTTTTCCCGAACCATCAAGGATTGTTTGATGTGCTTGCACTGATAGAAAGCTGTCCGCGTTTTTTCTCCGTTGTAAATAAGAAGGAAGTCTCCTCCATACCGCTGCTGAAACAGGTGTTTAAAATTATGGGTGCGTATGAAATCGACCGGGAGGATCTGCGTCAGTCCATGGGGGTGATTCACCGGGTCACAGAGGACGTGAAGAACGGAAAAAACTTTTTGATTTTTGCGGAAGGAACCCGGGGAAGACAGGGGAATAAGACGGGTACGTTTAAAGGAGGGAGTTTTAAAAGTGCATATAGGGCTAAATGTCCCATTGTTCCGGTCGCTTTGCTGAACGCATTTATTCCTTTTGATAGAAACAGCATCAAAAAGGTGACGGTAAAAGTTATCTATTTAAGTCCCATTCCTTATGAAGAATATAAGGAAATGAAGACGGTAGAAATCGCAGCCCTGGTCAAACAGCGGATAGAGGACACAATCGCCGCATATGAGGATAAAAAATTTTCATGATCTGTCTGAACTGTTGTTGTATTTCACGGGGTGGGGAAGGGCTTGGGCCAAACCGGAGAACGGACGGCAGCGGAGGGTATAGGAAGCGCGGACGGATCTTTTCCGGTTTGGCCCAAGCCCTTCCCCATTCCGTGAAATGTAGCGAACTGTTACCTAATTCCCAAAAAAGCGTAAAAAAGTGTTGACAGATTAAGGGGCAGCCGTTATAATAATTAATGCGTCCGGCTTGAGGCGTACAGTTTTATATAGGCAGAGGCTTATTCAGGTTTGTGGAGAAATACTCAAGAGGCTGAAGAGGCGCCCCTGCTAAGGGTGTAGGTCGNNTACGAGCTGCTTGGTGCAGAAGTATTCCTGTACTTCACAGTAGAGGGTGCAAACTTCACCGCTAGAGTAAATCCGCGTACAACGGCTAGAACTGGCGATACCGTTAAGTTCGCGCTTGATGTAGATAAGATTCACGTATTCGATAAGGAGACCGAGCTCACAATCACGAACTAATCTCTGATATCGGATTGCTGAATACATATACACAGGATGAAACAGGAGATCGTCGCGAGGCGGTCTCCTGTATTTGATTAGAGAACGGTACAGTTCAGCTATGGCTGAAGTGTAACCAGAGAACCAGGAAAAGTTTTGAAAAAGATGAAAAAATGATTGACAAACAGAACAGTGCTGAGTATAATAAGTAATGCGCTGTGAGGCGTCGACAAGTTCATATTGCTTGCAAATTATTCAGGAGAAATACTCAAGAGGCTGAAGAGGCGCCCCTGCTAAGGGTGTAGGTCGCGCAAGCGGCGCGAGGGTTCAAATCCCTCTTTCTCCGTTAGCTCTGCTGATATAAAATGCTTGTCATAAGCAAGGGATTTTGGCAGAAGAGAAATTCATTGCGGAGCAAAAATAAAAAACTTAAAAAGTTTTAAAAAAGTGCTTGACAATCCGATTGCAGCGTGGTATGATACAGAACGTTGCGGCGGGCAAAGCCGTGACAGGAACCTTGACAAACAAACAGCAATGCAGCCCTGAAAATTCCAGAAAAAAGGCAGGCGGAAAGCCTGCAGGGATTTCAGAGAAG
>DERU01000152.1:4711-5363 GCA_002361095.1 Lachnospiraceae bacterium UBA3332 | reverse complement strand
TGGTTGATTTCCTGTATCATCCTGCAAAATTCCAACTCTGCCAGAAGGAAGGCCTCCACCATCGGATTCTTCCGGAATTCCTCGTATTTTAAAGAAAACTCATCCATCTTGTCCAAAAGCTGATCCGGCTCCGTAAAGCGCTGCAACGCATAATTTTCCTGCCGGAATCTGTCGATCTGTTCCTTCAACCCGGGATAATTCCTAAGGAGCGACCTCTGCCGGTCAAACTCCCTGTACTCTGCGGAATTCATGATCGCCCCGATCAGCTCCTGCAAAGCTCCCTCCACACTGTTCATCCTGCTTTTCCTCTTTTCTGTATCCTTTCAACGATTCTTTGGCTTCTTTGCGAAAATACCCACGAAAATCCTAAATATCCATAATGATCGGAAGAATCATCGGACGGCGTTTCGTCTTTTTCCAGATGAAATCGCTCAGCGTATCCTTGATGGAGGTTTTGATCTTCCCCCAGTCGGTGCATCCCTTTCCCACGCAGTTATCCAGCACCTTCTCCATCAGCTCCCTCGCTTCTTCCATCAATTCGTCCGATTCCCTGACATAGACAAAGCCCCTGGAAACCATATCCGGACCGCTTGCCACCTCTCCCGTGGCGGAATCCAGCGCGACCACGACAATCATGATGCCGTCCTCCGCC
>DERU01000152.1:0-4357 GCA_002361095.1 Lachnospiraceae bacterium UBA3332 | reverse complement strand
GCCCACGCCCAGGCCGTCCACCAGAATCGTGCCTACCGGCACCTTTCCCACGATCTGCGCCCTTTCCTCGTTCATTTCCAGCACGTCGCCGGAATTCATCATAAATACGTTCTCCTTGGGAATGCCCAGCTCTGCGGCAACGCCCGCATGCGCTTTGCGATGCTTGTACTCCCCGTGGATCGGAATCGCATACTGGGGCTGCACCAGCGTATAGATCAGTTTGATCTCTTCCTGACAGGCATGTCCCGAAACATGGACGTCCTGGAAGATCACCTCCGCGCCCTTCATTTCCAGCTCGTTGATGACCTTCGTCACCGCTTTCTCGTTGCCCGGAATCGGGTTGCTGGAAAAAATAATCGTATCATTGGGACCGATGGACACCTTGCGGTGCACGCTGGAAGCCATACGGCTCAACGCCGCCATATTCTCTCCCTGGCTGCCCGTCGTGATGATGACCGTCCTGTCGTCCGGATAATCCTTGAGCCGGTCGATATCCACCAGCGTATTCTCCGGAATGCTGATACAGTCCAGGTTCATCGCCGTCTCAATGATATTGACCATGCTGCGCCCTTCCACAACCACCTTTCTTCCATACTTATGCGCGGAATTGATGATCTGCTGCACCCGGTCCACATTGGAGGCAAAGGTCGCGATAATCAGCCGCGAACCCTGATGATCGTGGAAAATCGTGTCAAACGTCTTGCCCACCGTGCGCTCCGATTGGGTAAAACCCTTGCGCTCCGCATTGGTGGAATCACACATCAGCGCCAGAACGCCCTTTTTCCCCAGTTCCGCAAAGCGCTGCAAGTCAATGGCCTCGCCGTACACCGGCGTATAATCCACTTTGAAATCCCCCGTATGGATCACGGTTCCGGCAGGCGAATGGATGGCCAGGGCAGCGGCATCCACAATGCTGTGGTTGGTCTTGATAAACTCAATCCGAAACTGTCCCAGATTCACGGACTGCCCGAATTTAATCACCTTGCGCTTCGTATGCCCCAGCAGATTGTGCTCCTTTAGCTTGTTCTCGATCAGCCCCATCGTCAGCCGCGTGGCATACAGCGGCATGTTCATCTCCCGCAAAACGTAGGGCAGCGCGCCGATATGATCCTCGTGTCCATGGGTGATCACCACACCCTTGACCTTATCGGCATTTTCCTTTAAGTAGGTAATATCCGGAATGACAAGGTCAATCCCCAGCATATCGTCGTCCGGAAACGAAAGACCGCAATCCACTACAACAATACTGTCTTGATATTCAAAGGCAGTAATGTTCATTCCAATCTGCTCCAAACCGCCCAAAGGAATCACTTTGAGGCCTGAAACATCCGTATTCAATTTTTTTACTTTCTTCAATTAAATTCCCTCCATCTATCGGCTTCCCCAAAAGCCTGTCCGTCCTATTTTTGTAACTCCACGTCGTCCATCATACTTGCAAAAACGGCCGCAACAGCATCCAGTTCTTTGTCGTCGTCCACAATCTCATACAGGCTTTCCGCATCGCCGGGCGCAGAGGTATCCTTCAAAATCAGCGCCTCCGCCTCTTCTCCTTCCCCGTCTGCCACCAAAATGTAGTCGATTCCGCCAAGTCTGGTCTGTTCCAGCACAAAAAATTCCACCGCTTCCCCGTCCTCGGGGCAAAAAGCTATTTTTTCCACGTTTCTCTACCTTTCCCGACCGCAATTACTATCCGGCGTCCGCCCCGTCCGTTACAGATCCGTCCCTTCCTGTCCTGCCGCCCGGGCATCCAAATAGCCCTGCAAAATCAAAACGGCCGCGATCTTATCCACATAATCCCTGCGGTTCTCCCTGCGGACATTGGCCTCCATCATCGTCCGCTCCGCTTCCACCGTAGTCAGGCGTTCGTCCCAAAAAGATACGGGCAGTCCCGTCCGCCGCATGAGCCTGTCCGCAAACTCCCTCGTCTTATCCGCACGCTCGCCTTCCGACGCGTTCATATTCACCGCAAGTCCAAGCACGATTTCCGATACCCCGTATTCCTCTATCAGTTCCTCTATCCGCGCCAATGTCCTGCGCTGCTTATTCTCATCCTTACGCCTGATGATTTCGATTCCCTGCGCCGTAACCAAAAGCGGGTCGCTGACCGCAACGCCCACTGTTTTGGAACCGAAATCCAATCCCATAATCCTCATCCGGCCCTTCTCCTATTTCCAGCGGTTATTCTTAATGTACTCTTTGAGTATCTCTTCCACCAGTTCGTCCCGTTCCACCCGCATGATCAGCCCGCGCGCGTTTTTGTGGCTCGTGATATAGGTGGGATCCCCGGACATAATGTAACCTACGATCTGGCTCACCGGATTGTACCCCTTCTCGGAAAGCGCCTCATAAACGGCGCCCAAAATTACCTTCACGCCGTTTTCCGGCTCCGCTTCCACTTTAAAATATTGTGTGTTGCCTAAATCCTGCATATCTCCTCACATTCTGCCGCCGGACGGCACTGCCAAACAGACGGTCTTTGCGTCCCGCCCCTTCCTGCCTGCTTTCCCAAAACCCTTTCTTTTATGCCCATCTATCCACATTTTACCCTATCTTCCAAAAAAATTCAATGTATTTTACTTTATCACTACTATTTTATCGGTTAAAAGTCCTGCCACTGTCCCTTTGCGCAAACAGTTTTCCAGGCCGGAATCCGTCTCCTTCGCTTCCACGGCTCCCAACACATAGGTTTTCGTATGCCCCACCCAATACTCCTTACCGCAAATTCTCTTTTTTTCCTCCACAAGGATCTCTTCCTGCCTGCCTATGTAATGTTCCCGGTACTGCCGGGATTGTTTTGCCTCCAGCAAAAGAAGCTGCGCGCTGCGTTCCTGCTTCAAAGCCGCCGTAAGCTGTCCGGAAAGCCTGTCCGCCGCCGTCCCTTTCCTTCTGGAATACGGGAAAATATGCATTTCAAAAAAACGAATCTTTTCAAGAAACGCTTTTGTGGCCGCAAACTCTTCCTCCGTCTCCTGCGGAAACCCCACAATCACATCGGTGGTAATGGCCGGATCCGTAAAAAAACGCCGCAGAATCTGCACCCGCTCATAGTATTCCCCCGTAGTGTAATGTCTATTCATCCGCCGCAGCGTCTCGTCGCACCCGCTCTGCAGGGACAGATGGAAATGCGGGCATATTTTCGGAATCGCCGCCAAACGCTTTGCGAACGCTTCCGTAACAATCCTTGGCTCCAGCGAACCGAGCCGGATCCTTTCTATCCCGCCGATCCCTGCCGCCTCCTCCAATAGGGACAACAGATAATCGGGGCAAAACTCCTTTGCGCCTTCCCAATCCATTCCGTAGGAACTTAAATGAATGCCGGTGAAAACCGCCTCTTTGTATCCGTTTTGGGCAAGCTGCCTTACTTCCTCCAAAACGTCCTTTTGCAGGCGGCTTCTCACCCTGCCCCTGGCAAAAGGTATGATACAATAAGAGCAAAACTGATTACAGCCGTCCTGTATCTTGATGACCGCCCGCGTATGCCCCCCGGTACGTTCCAGGCGTGTCTCTTCATAGGCCTCCAGCGTCTCATCGGTAAAAAACCTGCAGCCCGCTTCCCTGCCCCGCCCCTTTTCCCGCTCCTCCAAAAAGGTTTCCAAAATCTCCGCAATGTCTTTTTTGCGGTTATTCCCCACCGCCAAATCCACACAGTCGTCCAGGGCCGTCCGCTCCCCGCCGGTCTGCACATAACAGCCTGCCGCCACCACCACCGCGTCCGGATTTTGCTTTCTCGCCCGGCGCAGCATCTGCCTGCTTTTGTGGTCCGCAATATTGGTCACCGTACACGTATTTACGATATAAACGTCCGCTTCTGAATCAAAGGGTACAATTTTATACCCGCTTTGTTGTAATTTTTGTTGCATAACCTCTATTTCGTAAGAATTTACCTTACAACCCAAATTATGTAATGCTACACTTCATAGTATTCTCCCTTATTTTTGTTATCTTTGATAGTTGACTTTTGCCGGTATTGTTTGTTAATATAAAGGCAGAAGGTATGAAACTCAAAGGAGGTAACTAAAAAATGAAAACCGTACAGATTTCTTTAAACTCCATCGATAAGGTAAAATCTTTTGTGAACGATATTACCAAGTTCGATTATGATTTCGATCTGGTATCCGGCAGATACGTTATCGATGCAAAATCCATCATGGGTATTTTCAGTCTTGATCTGTCCAAGCCGATCGACTTAAACATCCATGCGGAAGAGAATGTAGACGCAGTTTTGGACGTACTTAAACCTTATCTGATTTAACCGGGAACATAAGAGAGACCGGAGGCATCCGGTCTCTTTTGTTATACGATAAGAAATTTCATTTCCTATCGTATAACAAAATACGGTGATGCGTACTCGCGCGTA
>DERU01000287.1 GCA_002361095.1 Lachnospiraceae bacterium UBA3332 | reverse complement strand
GGTTCTCCCGGTTCTCCCGTTTCTTGCCTTTCCATTCCTGCCCCTTCTAGGTCTTGATTTTTCTTTCCCGTTTGCGCAGGAACCTGCCGTACTGTCTCCTGCATCTGCTTTTTCCTGTCCAAATCCTGCCATTGGTATACGAATCCGCGAACACCCCAGACTATAAGAAGTACAGACGCAGCAAGAACTACCGCCAACAGTATAAACACAAGCTTTTTCTTCCCGTTCATACTTTCCCCCGCTGCCTTTATGGCAGGAGGCAGACGGAAAATACCGCCTGTCTCCCTGGCTTTTGGTTCCGTCAAAAATCCGGCTTGTCAGCCTTTCTTTTTGAAAATTCCCTTAAGCCATTGGAACAAACCGCCCTTTGCGGTCGTTCCGGCCCCGGCTGCAGCCGCACCTTTCGCTGCTGCAGCTGCTCCGGCTCCGGCAAATATGCCGGCTCCGTTCGCCGCCGCAACGCCTACGCCTACGACCGCACCGACTCCGATTACACCGACTGCCACCGCAGCAGGAGCCGGAAATCCGGTAGCTGCACCGGCCACAACGGCCTGCACATCCTCTTCTCCGGCTGCGTCACCGACCGGTATCTCAGCTGCCTCCCCGGCTCCGTCACCGAGCGGTACTTCGGCATCGCCGATCACCTCCCCGATTCCGTCGCCCAGGGGCACATCCCCATCAGCGATGAGGGTTCCTTCAGAATTCGGACTCGGTGCCAGGGGAACTTCCTCATCTTCGATGAGTACTTCTTCTTCCTGGTCTGCCGCATCCTCTTCCCGTTCTGCTGCGGGTACCCTTTGGGTACTCCTCCTGCGCGTCCCGGAAGTCGTAGCAGAAGTCTGCCCGGCGGGTTCCCCTGCAATGCCCTGTCCGTCTCCCATCGGCACATCCGGGTCATCAATGATGAGCCCTGCCGCCTGCGGACTGGCCGCATTGACGATCAGCGCCGCGTTGCCGGACAGTAAAAAACCGGCCAATGCAAGGGCCGCCAGACATCCTTTTCGACTCTTCACATCTTTCACCTTCTTTCTCCATTCGGATTAATTTGACAGCAGCCCGGTGAGCGGGCACTGCATTTATCAATAAACAATCCGTTTCCGGACTGGTTATTGCCCCCCTGTGCAGCCTTCGGCGCAATTACCGGATATCCGCCGGATGCTTTTTAACCCACCTCCCGGTAAAACAGCTCCAAAAGTATCGGCGTCAGTTCTGTATGATCCACATAAAATTCATCATAGACATCCGTTGTCACGGCCTCGCCCGGCACGGTATAAAAATCCTCTTCCGCCAGGCCGTCCGTCTCCAGTGCATCCAGGGCAACTTTCAAATATATTTCTTTTCCCATATCGGTGATCATGTAATCCTCAATCATGCCGAACATCTCCTCCACGATACCGGGATTCTTTTTGGATTGCTTTTGCACCGTATCAAAAAAGCCAGTGATATATTCCTGCTGGCGCTCCATCCTGTATAATGCCGAAAAATCTTCTTCTATGTCACGGTAACGGACAAAGGCTTCTGCCTGTTCGCCCCGCAATGTGACGGTCGCCCCTTTTATAAAAGCGGGATCCTTCTTCTCCATTCCTTCGGAAGGAACGGTCACCGTCACACCCCCGACTTTTTCATTGAGCATATTGATTACGTCCACATCGGCCGACATATAATAATCAATGGCCAGACCGTCCAGCATCCCGGATACGGCCTCAACCATCCTCTCGCAGCTTAACTCCCGCCCATCCCCGTAGGCATAGGCCAGCGTCAGATGCTGGATATCTTTTCCCAAAACATTGCCGTTTAAGTCCGTCAAGGTAATTTCCGTCATACTGTCACGGGGAATCATCAGGACTTTCAGGTCGTTGCGGGCCGTGTCCTGTGCAAGGAGGAAAATGCCGTCCGCCTGCCCGCCAAAGGTATGCACTGTTTTTTCCAGCATGTCCCCTTCCCGGTCCACACCCATGCAAAGAATCACCTTGACACTGCTGTTTTTGCGGTACTTTTTCCCACCGTATTCCACGGTTTCGCTCCTGAAACCCGTCGGCTCTTCCGAATCCGCATATTCCCTTGCCGCAATTGCCTCTTCCGTATCTTTGCGCTGCCTGTAAAGCCGCAGGGTAACCGGTATCAGCATCAGGAGGCATCCTGCGGTGACTGCTGCAAGAATCCGGTAAAAGCGTTTCAGTTTCTGCTTACCACGCCTATCTTGCACCATTCTTTTTGCCTCCGCCGCCCTCCTCCGCCGCTTCGTAACGGTAATATTTATCATATTTCCCGTATTTTCCATATGCACCGTATTTCTTGTCGGCCTTGGTGAGTACCGCCCCCAAAATCCTGCTTCCCGCTTTCTCCAGCTGCCCCTTCACCCTCTGCTCTACATGATAGCTGACAGCGCCGCTTTCGATGACGAGAACCGCCCCGTCGCAATATTTCGCCACGATTGCCCCGTCAATGATCCCGGCCATGGGCGGCGTATCCACAATGATATAGTCAAAAGAAAGCCGCAGAACCTCAAACATTCTCGAACACAGTTCTTCTTCCAACAGCTCCGTCGGATTCGGGGAATATGGGCCTGCAAAAATCATATGCAGATTTTCCTCATTGGTTTGATAAATCACATCCTTTAAAGCCCTCTGTCCGCTCAAATACTGGGAAAGACCGCCTACCTCCCGTCCGATCTGGTAACGGGTAAGCAGCACGGACTTACGGATATCCGCGTCAATGAGCAGGGTTTTATGCCCGATCTGGGCCAGGGACTGGGCCAGGGAAAACGCCGTATCGCTCTTTCCTTCCCCCGGAACGGAACTGGTAACCATGATGACATGCACACTGTTGCCACAGAATTGGATGTTGGTACGCAGGGTATTTACGGCTTCTTTATAACTGTAATCGTATTCTATGGCACGCTTTAACTCTACCCTGCGAATGTTCTCCATTTCAGTATTCATCGCTTCTTTCCTTTCCTTTTGCCTTTAGAAGGGTATTTGACAGGCTTCCTTTTTTCCGGCTTTTCTTCCCGCTTTTCCCCTCCGTGCTCCGGTATGGAGGCCAATACGGTTATCCCCAGATATTTTTCCACATCCTCTTCCGTGCGAACCGTATCATTCAAAATGACTCCCAAGGCTATCACGCCGCAAACTGCCACCATCGCCAGCAAGGCACCCAGTACCGCATTCTTTTCATTGCTGGGACTGCTCTGTATTGCAGCCACCTCCCCGTCCTCAATGAGTTTCGGCGGTATCATCTCCATGATATCCCCTATGTAATCGGAGGATCTGGCCGCTACTTCGTCCACAATCTGTTTGGCAAGCCTCGGATCCGGATCCACCACCGTCACATTCAAGAACCGGGTATCCGCCGGGTTCTCCACACTGATTTTTTCGCGCAGCTTCCGGTAACTGATATCCAATTCCAGTTCGCCTATTACCTCCTCCAAAACCGGTCTGCTGGTAATCAGCACCTGATAGTCTTTGGTTAACTGGCTGCCCAGCTGCAAATCGGCCAGCGAGGTCAGCGTGGTCTCCTTGGAAAGCACATAGAGCATCGCGGTGGAAGTGTACTGCGGGGTCAGCACATAACGGCTATATGCCCATGCCAATCCGCCCCCCGCCACGGCCGCCAAAACAATCAGCCACAATCTGTGCCAAAAAGCGCGCAAAAGTTCCAGCAGATCAATTTCCATATCTTCATTTGATGTAAATGTCTTGTTTTGTTCCATCTTATCTATCCCATTTCATCCCTTCGTCCTTTATCATGTGCAACGGATTTTCATAAGTCATGGCCATTTGCAGCTGTTTGTCCACGTGTCTGTCCAACCAGCCCATGGCGCCCTCAATGTCCGGACTCCGGTATTGTACCCCGTGCATATCTGTTCCCAAAAGTTGTATCCTGCCTTTTTTCACCTGACTGCGGCACCAATGTACCTCCGGCCGCAGACAACTTCCTTCCAGACTTGCATAGTTCATCTGCATCACACAACCGCTCGCGCACAGTTCCGACAAATTCTCTTCCCTGCGCAGACATTCATATCTCTCCATGTGGGCCAGTACCGGAAAATAACCGGCTGCCTGCAGGGAACGGATGCCCCGAAATAATCCCTCATAAGATATTCCTATATCAAATTCCACAAGTACATAATGGCTGCCTGCCATGGTAAATGCCTTTCCTCCCTGCAGCCGCCTGGGCAGTTCCTCATGGTAATAAGTCTCCTGTCCCAAATACAGGGTAAGATCCGGACATTTTTTGCGCGACTGTTCCTGCAGCTGCTCCAGGAGCGCCGAATAGTCCGGCGGATCGCTCCTTCGGGAATAATGTGGCGTGGCAACCACCGCCCGGATTCCCTGCCGATAGGCCTTTTGGAGCATCCGGAGAGACTCTTTTATGTTACGCGCCCCGTCGTCTACACCGGGAAGCACATGCGCATGGACATCAATTATCATCCGCTTTCATTCCTTCATGTGACTGGCAATCATTAAATTTACATTTTGTCTGTGTTTCGTTTCAAAAAGAGAATGTATTCGTTACATTTCGGATCATTGTCCACTAAAAAAGATTTTAAAAATGCAATCCTTTTTCCTTATGTATTGGCGTAATCCGTTCCGGATACGCGAATTTCTTTTTATGCAAATTTTATTCTTTTTTTTCCATTTCTTAATATATCAAAATGACGGCTATTTGTCCAGATGAATCCTTACCCTTTTTTGAACCGCATATGATATAGGCGGACAATATTTTTATCCCAAATTCCACAAATCTCCCGTCATTATGTCAAAAATTTCCGATTACCAGACGGGTATGGCAGACAAAATGTAAATTTAGAACCTTATACGGTAGTATTCCCTTTTTTACGTGACAAGCCCCAGCCGGTCCAACTGCTTTGCATGTTCCTTCCCCGTGGACAATAGGTAGATCCGGGTCGTCTCAATGCAGCTGTGTCCCAGCACATCCGCCAGCTTTACAATATCGCGGCAGCACCGATAAAAAACGGTCGCAAACAAATGCCGAAGATTATGGGGGAAAACCTTTGTGGCTTCCACATCCGCCTGCTGGCACAGTCCCTTCATTTCCTTCCAAATCTGCCTGCGCGACAGGTCTTGACGTTTGGAATTCAAAAAAACCGCCCCGGTAGCTATTTTATGCCTTTTGATGTACTTTAGAAGCTTCCGGCACAATTTCCCCGGCAGCAGAATGGTCCGGATTTTTCCTTTCAGGGATATATCCGCACGGCCTTTTTTTATG
>DERU01000005.1 GCA_002361095.1 Lachnospiraceae bacterium UBA3332 | reverse complement strand
TTTACTGCGCAGACCGTGAGAAAAACATGGCGGCAGCAGGCATCCGCCCCATCGCGCAGCAATTTTAATGGACGGATGCCTTAACGGTTCAGACTTGTGTGAACTGTAGCATAAAAAGTAAAGGAAATCACTCAATTATGTTGCACACCGCAAAAACCATGGTATAATGAAGCATAGTGATCCCCTGAAAGGGGATCACTATGCGCTACTTCTCGAAAGCGAAGCTTTAGAGAAGGTACTATGAGCAGTCCCCTGAAAGGGGATCACTATGCGCTACTTCTCGAAAGCGAAGCTTTAGAGAAGGTACCATGAGCAGTCCCCTGAAAGGGGATCACTATGCGCTGCTTCTCGAACCTGAAAGGGGATTATTATGCGCTGAATGCGGAAGGTATTACAGAACATAAAATGAGGAGGCAAAGATTGGAAACCGAAGTTTTCAATCAGCAAGTTTGTGTCTGCGCGGCGTCCGCAAACTTGTAAGCCATGTATGGCGTTGTGCAATAAAGCCGCGCAGAAATGAGGAGAAGATTGAAAATTGAAATTTTCAATCGCGGGGTTTGTGTCTGCGCGTTGCTTGCCACAAACTCGTTATGCGCAGAAAGCAGCGCGGAAATGAGGTAAAATATGATAAAGCAAGCGTCAATTAAGTTTGACAAGGAGTTGTTTAAGAGAAGCGTTTTGGCCAATGTCAAAAACCTGTACAGAAAGACTTTGGAGGAAGCGACGCAGCAGCAGGTATTTCAGGCGGTATCCTACGCGATTAAGGATGTCGTGGTGGATAACTGGATGACGACGCAAAAGGCGTATGAGGAGCAGGATCCCAAGATGGTATATTATATGTCCATGGAGTTTCTGATGGGACGTGCGCTTGGGAACAATCTGATCAATCTGCAGGCTTACGATGAAGTGAAAGAAGCGTTGGACGAGTTGGGAGTGGACATCAATGTGGTAGAGGATCAGGAGCCGGATCCCGCCCTGGGCAACGGCGGCCTCGGAAGACTTGCCGCATGCTTTTTGGATTCCCTGGCTACCCTTGGGTACGCTGCCTACGGTTGTGGTATCCGGTATCGCTACGGGATGTTCAAGCAGGAGATTCGCGACGGTTATCAGGTAGAGGTACCGGATAACTGGCTGGCGGACGGTTATCCCTTTGAACTGCGCCGCCCGGAATATGCAAAAGAGGTGAAGTTCGGCGGCTGGGTGAGCACTTATGTGGATAAAAACGGCAGAACCGTATTTAAGCAGGAGGGCTATCAATCCGTCAAGGCGATTCCCTACGATATGCCCATCGTCGGCTACGGCAACGGCATTGTGAATACCCTGCGCATTTGGGACGCAGAGCCTGTGGAATGCTTCCGGTTGGATTCCTTTGACAAAGGGGATTACCAGAAAGCGGTGGAGCAGGAGAACCTGGCCAGAAATATCGTGGAAGTGCTCTATCCCAATGACAATCATTACGCAGGAAAGGAACTGCGCTTAAAACAGCAGTATTTCTTTATATCCGCATCCGTGCAGGCTGCGGTTGCAAAGTACATGCGCAGTCACGATGATATCCGCAAGTTCTATGAAAAGGTAACCTTCCAGCTGAACGATACGCACCCTACCGTTGCGGTGGCGGAACTGATGCGTGTGCTGATGGATGAGTATTCCCTTTCCTGGGATGAGGCCTGGAACGTGACCAGCAAGACCTGTGCGTACACGAATCATACCATTATGGCGGAGGCGCTGGAGAAATGGCCCATCGAACTGTTCTCCCGCCTGCTCCCCAGAATTTACCAGATTGTGGAGGAAATTAACAGGCGATTCCTGCTCCAGATTCAGCAGAAATATCCGAATAATCAGGAAAAAATCCGCAAGATGGCGATTATTTACGACGGACAGGTGAAAATGGCGCATTTGGCGATTGCCTCCGGCTATTCCGTAAACGGTGTGGCGAGATTACATACTGAGATTTTAAAGAATCAGGAATTGAAAGATTTTTATGAGATGATGCCGGAGAAATTTAACAATAAGACAAACGGTATCACCCAGAGAAGGTTTTTGAAGCATGGCAATCCGCTCCTGGCGAACTGGGTAACGGCGCATGTGGGAGACGATTGGATTACCGATCTGCCCAAGATTTCCGGTCTGGCAATTTATGCGGACGATGAAAAGGCACAGAAGGAATTCATGAATGTGAAGTACCAAAATAAAGTGCGTCTCGCCAAATATATTTTGGAGAATAACGGTGTGGAGGTGGATCCCCGTTCCATTTTCGATGTACAGGTAAAGCGCCTGCATGAATATAAAAGGCAGCTGCTCAACATTTTGCATGTCATGTATCTGTATAATGAGTTAAAAGACCATCCGGATATGGAATTTTATCCGAGAACCTTTATTTTCGGCGCGAAAGCGTCTGCCGCATATCACAATGCGAAGCTGATTATTAAACTGATCAATTCCGTTGCGGATGTGGTGAATAATGACCCTGCCATCAAAGGCAAAATCAAGGTGGTCTTTATCGAAAACTACCGTGTTTCCAATGCGGAGTGGATTTACGCGGCGGCGGACGTGTCCGAGCAGATTTCCACGGCCAGCAAAGAGGCTTCCGGTACCGGTAATATGAAGTTCATGTTAAACGGCGCGCTGACGCTGGGGACGATGGACGGCGCGAACGTGGAGATTGTGGAAGAAGTCGGAGAGGAGAATGCGTTTATCTTTGGCTTAAGTTCCGATGAGGTTATCCGTTATGAGAATCTTGGCGGCTACAATCCGATGGATATTTTTAACAATGACCAGGATATCCGCCGTGTGCTGATGCAGCTGATCAACGGAACCTATTCCCATAATGATACGGAACTGTTCCGTCCGCTGTATAACTCCCTTCTCAATACCCAGAGCACGCCCCGGGTGGATATGTACTTTATCCTGGCGGATTTCAAATCCTATGCGGAAGCGCAGCGCCGGGTGGAGGCCGCTTACCGGAATGAGAAAGGCTGGGCAAAGAGCGCGATTTTGAATGTGGCAAGTTCCGGCAAATTTACGTCGGATCGTACCATTCAGGAATATGTGGATGAAATTTGGCATTTGGATAAAGTTGTATTGCCGAAAAAAGAAGTGAGAACAAAGTAAGAGTGAAAAGCCGCACGTAGCCGGTTGGCGAAGCTGTCCGAACGGCAGGCCAAACCGTTACGTGCGGCTTTTGTATGCCGGCGCGGCAGTGCATCAAGGTTTTTCATGACTTTCCTTAGCGTTTGCAGACAACTCCGAGGAAAGCGCATCGTATACTTTGTCAAAGGTGAGGAAAAACTGTTCCAGTTCCTGCTCGTCGATTTTGGAAAAAGCCCGCTTTATGAAATCGGACATGACGGTAAGGTTTTGTCTGCAAAATTCTTCTCCTTTGGGAGTAAGGGTGACGTATGTACCGCGCCGGTCGCCTTCCCGGGAGGATTTTTGGGCGTATCCCTCCTGCGTAAGCTTTTGCAGGCAACGGGAAACAGTGGGAACAGATACGCCCAGCCGGGCGGCAAGTTCGGAGATGCGGATGCCGTTTTGGCCTTCAGTAGCGTTTCCCTCCCGGATGGCCATCAGCGTACAGCTTTCTCCTTCCGGAAGAAGTCCCAGCTGCTCCGGGATGCGCAGCAGATGCAGTTTCCGGGAAATTTCAAGCGGTTTAGACAAAAGATTCATAAAATACTCCTTATCGCGTTCTTGCTTTTTACCATATCACAAGCATGGAAATTTGGCAAGATCCGCCTAAACTTTGTCCCGGTTACTTTTTACGGGGAGGAAGGGTTTGGGCCAAACCGGAAAGCGGAGGGCGTAGGAGGCGCGGACGGATATTTTGCGGAGGCAATATCCAAAACGGAAAATATATGTCCGGGTCTCTAACGCCCTCCGAATTGTTTATACTTTTTTTATTGACAGGTAGGATGGAGGAGTCTATTATAATTTTTGATTATTTAGCAATGCTAAGGAACTGCTTTTAAGAATTGGAGCCATATGGTTTTGAAATGTCGGAGGTGTGCGGAGAATGAGAAGAGGCGCAAAGCAAAGAGGACTTTCCCTGATTGTGGCGGTGTCCATGCTGGTTGCCGGATGTGGCGGTAAAGAGGCGGAACAAGCGCCGGAGGCGGATTCGGCGGTAGCCGTGAGGGCGGTCACGGCACAAATGGGTACGCTGTGCGTAAGCAGCCGGTTTGTCGGAACGGTATCGCCCCAGCAGCAGGTCAGTGTCATGCCCCTGGTGTCGGGAGAGGTGGATGCCGTTTATGCTGAGGTGGGCGATCAGGTACAGGCGGGCGACGTGTTGTTTCATATCAACGACGAGGCGGCCCGGCTGCAGGTGGAAAACGCCAAACTGTCCAAACAGGGCGCGGAGATTGCGGCACAGACCCAGCTTGGTTCGGCGCAGGTGATGAATAATATTTCCATGCAGTCCAATATCCGTTCCATTGAATTCCAGATCGAGAATGCGAAAGCGCAGTATGACTCCGCCGTGGATGGTATTGTGGATGCGAGGGAAGCGAAGGCGGAACTGGAGGATGCCGTTGAGGAGATTAACCGTTCCGTAAATGATTTGGAAAACCGTCAAAGACAGATGGAGAAGGTGATTTCCAGGGCGGGCCAATATGTAAAATCCAGCGGATTTCCTCCGAATACAACGTATGCGTATGAAGTCGCATATAACCGCCCTTTGGATCCGGATCATTACGAATGGGGCCAGGCGGGAACCAGAACCGGTTTGCCGTCGGGGGCAGGGCTTTCTTCCTATTTGGAAGGGAAAGACGATACGCCGGTAAAAGAGGAAGGCGGCGAAGAAAACGGCAGCTTTCCGCCACATGTTTCGGGGGAGCCGGCAGCCGCGCCGGATGACACACCGTCCGCTCCGGGGGAGACAGATCCTGCGCCGGATGACACGCCGTCCGCTCCGGGGGAGACAGATCCTGCGCCGGATGACACATCCTCCGCTTTGGGGGAGTCGGCTCCTGTTCCGGAGAATATGTCGTCCGGGCCGGATGCCGCGCTTTTGGCTCCGGGAGAGTCGGTTCCCCTGCAGGATCCTGTACCGTCTGTTCCGGAAGGGACGGCGGCCGCACCGGAGGGTTTTGGACTTTCCTATTTCAGCGTGGAGCGTGTTTGGGAAGGGAATCCGCAGTATTTGGCGGCGGAAATGCCGGATATAGGGGATGCAATAAAGGATGCCATGGGCAGTGCGTCTCCTGCGGCATCGGACGGATATGTCCCGGCACTGGCTGGAACGTCAAAAGAGGAAGCATGGGGAAAGTACTACCGTCAGGCGGAAATCGACAGTGCGAAGCATGACGCAGAGGAAATGGGCTACAGCGCGGAAGACATCGGCAGCGGCAGGGCGCAGGCACAGCTTTTGGAAAACTCCGCCCAAATTGTGGCACTGCAGTATCAGGCATCCCAATTGCAGGGCAATCAGGCATCTGTGGACAGCAGTATTAAGCAGGCGGAGTCTGCGCGGGACACCACTTCCAAAACCATTGATTTTTACCAGGAAAACCTGGAAGATGCACAGGTTACATACGGGATTGCCAACGGGCAGGCCTATCAGGATACGGCCGGGGCACTGTCCACCCAGATCCAGGCCGCGGATGTGGGGGTGCGCAGCGCGCAGATGCAGCTGGAATATTATTCGCCCACCACGCCGATTTCCGGAACGGTGGTTTCCAAAACCGTGGAGCAGTACGGACTGGTACAGCCGGGCTATGCGGCCTATGTGATTTCCAATCAGGATGCGATGAACATTACGTTCGCCGTGAGCGGACAGGTGCGGGAGACTTTGCAGGTCGGCATGCCGGTGACGATTGAGAAAAGCGGCAGTGTTTTTAGCGGTACGATAACGGAAATCGGGGAAGCGGCGGATCAGCAGATCGGCGGTTTGTTTGCGGTAAAAGCGGTCACAGAGACGGACGGGACAAAACTTGCGGCCGGAACTTCGGTCAAACTGACGGTGGATACCTTCCGGACCGATCATGCGGTTTTGGTTCCCTATGATGCCGTGCATTTCGAGAGCGAGCAAGCATATGTCTTTGTAATCAAAGACGGGAAGGCCTTCCGGACGCCGGTGACGGTCGGACTGATGAATGACGATATGGTGGAAATTGCGCAGGGACTGGAGGCGGACAGCAAAATTGTAGCGACCTGGTCCTCCCAGCTGGAAGACGGCGCTAATGTGCGGATTATCGGGGAGAGTCAGGAGGCAGGGGAATGAACTTGACAAAGCTTGCACTGAAAAGACCGGTATCCGTCATTTTGATCATCCTGGCATTGGCGGTGTTTGGTCTGACCTCCATACCGGATTTTAAAATGCAGCTTACCCCGGATATGGATATGCCCATGCTGATTGTCATGACGACTTATATTGGTGCGGATCCGGAGAGTGTGGAAGAACTGGTAACCGACGTGGTGGAGGATGCGGGGGCGGCGTTAAACGGGATTGAAACCGTGACATCCCAGTCTTCCGAAAACATGTCCATGGTGCTTTTTTCCTACGAGTATGGAGTGGATATTGACGAGTGCTATTCCGAATTGCGAACGGCCCTGGATTCGGCGCGGCTTTCCATGCCGGAGGATGCGGGAACGCCCGTGGTTATCGAACTGAATATGAACCAAACGGCGGATATGACGTTGGCAGCCGTTGCCACGGAAAATATGGATTTGCGCAAAAAGATTGAGGAAGAACTGGCGCCGGATCTGGAATCCATCGGGGATGTGGCGCAGGTGACGGTTTCCGGCGGATCGAAGGATTATATCCGGGTATTGTTAAAAGAGGATGCCATGCGGCTGTATGGGCTGACCATGGGCAGTGTGGCCAACTATCTGGCGGCGGTGGATTTTACGGTTCCCGCAGGCAGCATCAAACAGGGAAGTCAGGATGTGTCCGTGAGCGCGGCGATGGAGTATAACAATGCCCAAAAGCTTGCACAGGTTCCCATTATCACCGGAACCGGGGCGGTGGTCTCGCTGTCCGATATCGCGGATATCACGCAGACGAAGGAAGCGGCGGATACGATCAGTAAAAGCAGCGGCGTGGAAAATATCAGTATCGGCATTCAAAAAAAGCAAAGCGCCAGCGTGGTGCAGCTGACCGACCGGGTGCAGGAAGTGATGGATGCATTTTCCGAAAAAAACCAGAATGTCAGCCTGGTGATGCAGTATAACAGCGCGGACAGCATCAAATCTTCGCTGTGGTCCGTGGCGGAAACGCTGATTGCGGGCGTACTGATTTCCATGGCGGTATTGTTCCTGTTTTTCGGCGATTTCAAAGCAAGCCTGATCGTGGGCAGTTCCATGCCGATTTCACTGCTGGCCACGATTATCCTGATGCATGCCATGGGGTATTCGCTCAATATTGTGACGCTGGGATCGCTGGTGATCGCCATCGGCATGATTGTGGATAACTCGATTGTGGTGATCGAAAGCTGTTTTCGGGCGCAGGACGAGGAGGAAAGCGTCAAAGAGGCGGCGTTTCGGGGAACCAGGGTGGTCACCATGTCCATCATCGCTTCCACCATTACCACCGTCGTGGTTTATCTCCCTATGGCGCTGGTGGAGGATTTGGTGGGGCAGCTGTTCGGACAGCTGTGCTTTACCATTGTCTTTGCCATGACCGCGTCCCTCATTTCCGCAATGACATTGGTGCCGTTGTTTTACAGCCTGTTCCGGCCGAGGGAAAGGAAGACGTCCCGGGTAAACCGTGTGTTGGACAAAATTACAAAAGGATATCAGAAAATCCTTCGGAAGGTATTGTATCATAAAATGCTTACCGTCGGGGTCACGCTGCTTTTGGTGGCATTGTCTGTCCTGATGGCGACCCAAATCAATATGGAACTGATGCCTGCCTCTGACGAGGGGATCGTGGATGTGGCGGCCTCTTTCCGGCCCGGAACCACGCTGGAAACAAAAGAGACGGCCATGGCGGCGGTGGAGGAACTGGCAAATGCGGAAGCGGATGTGGCTTCCTACAGCCTGACCATAAACAATGATTCTTCCGCAAGCCTGCGTGCGTATTTGAAAAAGGACCGGGAACTTTCCACGGCGGATATTGTGGAAAAATGGAACCGGGAGACAAAGGATTATACCGACATGGAACTGACCATTTCCTCGGGCGGCAGCAGTATGAGCGGGAGTATGATGAACACATCCACCACGGAAATTGATCTGCAGGGGCCGGATATGGAGGCCCTAAAGGAGGCCGCGCGCGATGTCAAGGCAGAAATGGAACAGGTGGAAGGTGTGATCAAGGTGGTTTCTTCCGCTTCCGATACCAGTACGGCGGCCAAAATTGTGGTAGATCCCCTGATGTCCATGCATTACGGTCTGATGCCCGTACAGGTGGCACAGGAACTGAACCACATGCTGAGTGGGATGACGGCCCTGACCATCGCCAATCAGGGAAGCGAATATGACGTGAAACTGGAATATCCGGCGGATTTGTATGACGATATTAACAGCCTGATGGATGCCGTGCTGGTAAACAGCCGGGGCATGCAGGTACCGCTGCGGGAAATTGCCGAAGTGGTATATACGGATGCACCCCAGACGATTACAAAAGTGGACGGGCGCTACGAGGTAAGTTTGACGGCCACCACGACGCAGGAAGCCAGATACCGGGCAAAAGGGGAAATTTTGGACAGGGTAAAGCAGATGACGCTTCCCCTGGGCGTGGAGCAGACGGAGGACATGCTGACTTCCATTATGAACGAGGAGTTCGGGGTTTTGTATGAATCCATTTTAATAGCGGTGTTCCTGGTCTTTTTGGTGATGGCGATGCAGTTTGAATCCCCCAGGTTTTCCATGATGGTCATGATGTGTATTCCTTTTTCCCTGATCGGTTCCGTGTTTCTTTTGTTTATGACCGGGTCTACGCTGAGCATGGTTTCTTTGATGGGATTTTTGATGCTGGTGGGGATTGTGGTGAACAACGGGATCTTATATGTGGATACGGTGAATCAGCTTCGGGAGGAAATGCCGCTGGAGGATGCGCTGGTGCGGTCCGGCAGCATCCGCCTGCGTCCCATCCTGATGACTACGCTGACTACGATCCTCTCCATGCTGCCGCTGGCGTTTGGAATCGGCAGCAATGCCCAGATTATGCAGGGTATGGCGCTGGTAATTGTAGGCGGGCTGATTGCGTCCACCCTGCTCACCTTGCTTTTGATGCCGACCATTTATCTGATTATCGATAAAAAAGGCAGGAAAAAAATGCGGATTGTCACATCTGCCAGGGATTGAACAAAAGCGGCAGGATGTCGCCGGAATGCGCCTTTATATGGGAGGCGTATTCCGACGGCGTCATTTTTGTTTTGCACTTAAACTGTCTGGAAAAATAATGGACGGAGGAATAGCCGAGGGCGGTTGCAATCTGCGAAAAAGTCATGCATTCGGAGGCAATCAGATGCTTGGCGGCATTGATTTTCATGGAAGAAAAACAGTCCATAACACCGCGCCAGCCTTTTTCATGGAAAAGTTTTTCCAGCAGGGAACGGTCGATGCAGTTGTCTTTACAGACTTTGTCAAGGGAGAGGGGAGACTCCAGGCGGTTTCGCAGATAAAGAAAGACGGAAAGGTATTGGTGTTCCCTGTCCGGCAGGGAAGTAAAAGGCAGGGACGGGGTGTGGCGGGCAAGCAGCTTGTCCAGCAGGGATTCCGTTTGCCGTGCGGCGGCCAGGCTGTGCGGGGAAGTCTGCGCGATGCAACGTCTTGCATAAGAATCGCAGGTTTGGGAAATGGAGGCGGTTTTAAAAAGAAGTTGCGTCAGCAGGAGCCGTTCCGCCCTGGATGCCTGTATGGGTTGGCCTTCCAGGAGTCCTGTAAGGGGAGAATCGCAAAGAAAAGAAAATGTGAGCAGATGGGGGAAATCCTGACTGTCGGACACCGGATGCCGGTTGGGGGAAGGGGAATATAAAAACAGGCTGCCCTGTCGGAGCCGGTAACGGCACCGCCCGACGGACAGGGAAAAATCACCCTTGTCCGCGTAATATAACTTCCGGAAGGAGGGCAATTTCGTCTGGCGGCTGTTTTCTGACGGACAATCGGAAAGATACAGGCGGACTTGGGAGACGGTTTCGGAAAAGCGGGACGGGACGTCGGATTCATAGATCATGAAAGATACCTCGCAGAAAATCGGAAATGAAATTGGTGGTGACTGACGTATATTATAACAGAAAGCGGGAATGGAGAATAGTTCCCTTTTTGTGATAAAATCCAACGGATTGTTATGATTGTTACTTTTTACAGGGTGGGAAAGGGCTTGAACCGAACCGGGGAACAGACGGCGGGGGAGGCGCGGGCTTTGTCAAAGCATATAACCTGGGAGTATAAACTGATGAACAAAACGGGACTTCTTAAGGAGTTTCGTTTTCTTTATAATAAAGAAAAATATATGTGGATAAGCAATAAGGAGGTTGGCTTGTATGAGATGCAGGCTGGGTTGGATACTGGCAGTGATTGCGGCAGTATCTTGTACGGCATGTTCCGGGCAATCTGCCAAAACAGGGAGCAGGGGCAGCGCGGTATCGTCTGCAGTGACAGAAGATGCAGCTGTTGCAAGTATAGAAACTACATTGTCAGAGAGAGGTATGGTTCCTATGGATGGACAGATGGGTTCCGGACAGATTCCGGAGGAACTGGCCCGGATACCAAAGGACTATTTTGAACCGGCATCGGAGAAGGGAACAGTGGAACGGCTGGAGTATCAGACTTATGAATCCATGAGTTATGAAGACAGGACGACGCAGCTTACGAAAACGGCATATGTATATCTGCCGTATGGCTATTCCGAGGAGGTGCAGTATAATGTACTTTATCTGATGCACGGGGGATGGAGCAATGAGACAACATATCTTGGCACTCCGGAAACCCCTCATGAACTGAAAAATGTGCTGGATCACGCCATACAGGACAAAAGTATGGCGCCGGTAATCGTGGTATGTCCGACTTATAACAATACGAGCCGGGAGGATAGTGCGGATTATGGTTTGGCGCTGCGGCTGACGGACCAGTATCACAATGAACTGGTCAATGACCTGATTCCGGCCGTGGAAGGAAAGTACAGTACCTATGCAGAAGGGACTTCCGTACAGGAACTGAAGGAAAGCCGCAGCCATCGCGCTTTTGCCGGATTCTCCATGGGTTCGGTCACGACATGGCACACGTTTCAATACTGCATGGACTATTTCCGGTATTTCCTGCCGTCCAGCGGCAGTCTGACTTCTGACGGAGCGTATATGGAGCAGTTGGTGACGGATGCGGGATATGAACCAAAGGATTTCTTTATTTATGCCATGTCCGGAACAGAGGATTTTGCCTATACGTCATTTTCGGGCCAGATTCAGGCGATGCTGCATGCGCCGGGCGGTATTTTCATCGAGGCCGCCAATGAAAATGAAGGCAATTTGGCATACCGGGTGCAGGAGGGCAATGCCCATGACGGGAATGCGGCCATGCAGTATATTTATAACGGGCTGATTTGGCTGTGGGATTAAGCTGTGAAAGGGAGAAGCGGATGAAGCCGAAGGTGATTCTGAAGCTGGCGGTTGATGCCGGGATGACGGCAGCGCTGCTTTTGCTTATGGCATACGAGCGGATTGGGCAGGCGGCCCATGAATGGATTGGGATTGGAATGTTTGTCCTTTTTACCGTTCATCATATTCTGAATGGCGGTTGGGGCAGAAATATTCTAAAAGGAAGGTACAATCCTGTACGCATTGTGCAGACGGGAATTGTATTGCTGGTACTTTGCGCAATGGCAGGCTCCATGATAAGCGGTGTCATTCTTTCCCGTCATGCCTTGTCTTTTTTGTCCATAAAAGGCGGGCGTTCTTTTGCGAGAAACCTGCATATGGTTTCTGCCTATTGGGGATTTGTACTGATGGCGCTTCATCTTGGGGTTCACTGGGGCATGATGATAGGTATGGCAGGGAAACTTTTTCCTAAACCGTCTGCAGTGCGGAAGTGGACAGGACGTATTCTGGCATTGGTGACTGCAGGGTATGGCATATATGCTTTCGGAAAGAGGGACATTGGTGAGTATATGTTACTGAGGAGCCATTTTGTCTTTTTTGATTATGATGAACTGCTGGTATTTTTCTGTCTGGATTACATGGCGGTGATGGGATTGTTTATATTTATAGGAAATTATGTCTGCGCGGGCCTTAGGATGATTGGCAGGGGAAAAGCTTTTAAAGCGAAGTGACAAAAAAAGTGACAAAAAGGAGAAAATTGGGATGAAAAAATCTGGATGGAAAAGAGCGGCGGCGTTATTGGCTGGAATTGTGACGGCAGCCGGTCTTGCGGGATGTGGCAGTCAGGGAGGAGACAGCACGGCAGCCGGGAGCAGTCCGTCGGGGATCCGGCAGGAGGAAAGCGCGGTGCCGGAAAGTACGGAGCAACAGTCTGTCCGGCCGGATGGGGCACAGGAAGAAAATCAGGCGGAGGAACTCCCGGAGCAGCCTGCCGAAGATTCCGGGGACGCTTTGGCACAGGAACAGGGCCAGTCCTCTGCAGAAGCCGGAAAGACACTGGTTGTCTACTATTCGGCAACGGGACATACGGAAAACGTGGCGGGTTACATTGCAGCAGCGGCAGATGCCGATATTTTTGTATTGGAACCGGTGGAATCCTATAGCAGCGGTGACTTGGACTGGACGGACGAAAACAGCCGTGTGACCCGGGAATATGAAAATGAGGATGAAAGGAATGTGGAACTGGTGGCGGCGACCGTGGAGGACTGGGAGTCTTATGACACTGTATTCATCGGTTATCCCATATGGTGGCATATAGCGGCATGGCCGGTAAACGGCTTTATTGCGGCCAATGATTTTACGGGAAAGACAGTGATCCCTTTCTGCACTTCTTCCAGTTCCGATCTGGGCGAAAGCGGGAAACTGTTGGCAGAAGCGGCCGGAACCGGGAACTGGCTGGAGGGAAAGAGGTTTTCATCCGGCGCTTCCGGGGAAACGGTTCGGGAATGGGTGGAAAGTCTGGATTTGGGGCAGTGACATCGCGAAGGTGTACTATCTGACAATGATCGGATTGGTGGTACCGGCGGAAATGATTTTTCAAATACGCTCCGGGAGAAGTTTCCGGCAGCGGAGCAGAAGCGGGAGGATATGATTATGGAATATGCAATACTGCATACAGGTGCAAAAATGCCGTTGGAGGGCTTTGGGGTATTTCAGATCCCAGATGCAGGGGAATACGAGAGAGTTGTATACGATGCGATAAAAACCGGTTATCGCCTGCTGGATACGGCGGCTTCTTATGGAAATGAAGCGGCTCTTGGACGGGCAGTAAAAAGAACGGTTGCCGAAGGGATTGTGTCACGGGAAGAACTGTTCATCACCACAAAGGTCTGGGTGCAGGATCAGAAGACAGAACAGGATGCCTATGAGGCCGTGAAAGCATCTCTTAAAAAACTGGATCTGCCTTATGTGGATCTGGTGTTGCTGCATCAGGCCATGGGAGATTATTTTGCGGCATACAGGGGCATCACGAGAGCAAAACAGGAGGGGCTGGCGAAAGCGACGGGCGTATCCAATTTTTTCCCGTCCGTTTTGGCAAATTTCTGTGAGAACGTGGAGGAAATCCCGGCAGTGAACCAGATTGAACTGCATCCGTTCTTCACCCAGGAGGATGCCTTAAAAACCATGAAAAATTACGGCATCGTTCCCCAGGCCTGGGCGCCGCTGGCGGAAGGAAAACACGGAATCTTTACGGATCCTGTCCTGACCGGGATAGGCGCGAAATACGGAAAAAGCGCGGCACAGGTTGCACTTCGCTGGAACGTACAGCGCGGGGTATCTGTCCTTCCGAAATCCACCCATATGGATTGGATGGAACAAAATCTTGCCATCTGGGATTTTGAACTGACCGGTGAGGAGATGGATAAAATCGGAGAGAAGGATCTGGGACACAGCGAGATCATCAACCATTTTGACCCGGAACTGGTGAAGTTTTTGAACAGAAGGAAAATACATGAATGATAAGCTTAAGGAACTAAAGGCTTTAGGGATCAGCACGCCGGAGGGCAGGCATTTGCCCATGATGAAACGGTTATGGGGTGGCTGTTCGGGGAGCATTGCGGGAATGGAAAACAAAATCAGCATTTTTAAAAAGGAAGGAAAATGATATGGCTAAGAAACAAACGGCAGGAAGGGACAGGCTGGGCAAACTGGCCCCAAAGTTTGCCCAGTTAAATGATGATGTTTTGTTTGGGGAGGTATGGGCGAGGGAAGAACAGCTTTCGGCGAGAGACCGGAGCATGGTCACCATTGCGGCGCTGTTTTCGGCGGGTCTGTACCCGCAGCTTAAATCTCATCTGGTACTTGGGAAGGAGCATGGCATTACGAAAGAAGAAGCGGTGGAAATTGTGACACAGCTGGCATTTTATTGCGGATGGCCAAAAGCATGGAGTACATTTCCGATGATTCAGGAAGTATATGGGGAGGAATAAAAGAATGCAAATTTTATTTATTAACGGGAGTCCAAACAAGAACGGAAATACGGTAAAGCTGGCGAAAGCGCTGTTTGGCGGAAAAGAATACAGGACGCTGCATCTGGTGGATTATAGATTGTACAGTTACGGACAGGATTTTGCAGATGACCGGTTTTCGGAAATTGTGGACGAGATGAAAGCGGCGGATACGATAGCCATCGGCTCTCCGGTATACTGGCACAATATGAGCGGTGCAGTCAGGAACCTGATTGACCGTTTCTATGGCCCGGTGCAGGCCGGCGCCCTGAAGGGAAAGAAATTTGTATTTCTGTTTCAGGGCGCAGCACCGGAAGCATGGATGCTGGAAAAAGCCGAATACACGATGAGCCGTTTTGCCAGGATGTATGGAATGGAGTATATCGGGATGGCAACGACCGGCAATGAAGCAGATATGCTGTCAGGAAAAATCTGAAAGAAAAGGAAGAATCCGGCTGTTACAAAAGAACGTATATTCGGGAAATTTCACTTGCTTTTTGCGCTTACTGATAGTATAATTAGGGAAAAATCAGGTATAAGTTATTTCCCAGGGGAGCGATCTGAATGAAGCAGGTGCATATAAGGGTTGATGATGATTTATATAACGAATTGAACTACTGTTCTGTCATGATGGAGCAGACAATACAGGACTGTGTGAGAGAAGCCGTTGCGTATTATGTTACTGATATGAGAAAGAAACAGCGTGAGGTCAGTGACAGACAATTTACGTTTATTGATCTGTTCGCAGGAATAGGCGGAATGAGGATTGCTTTTGAAAAGTCGGGAGGACATTGTGTTTATTCAAACGAATGGAATAAATACAGCCAACAGACATATTTTGCTAATTTTGGAGAACAACCGGAAGGGGATATTACACAGGTATCGGCCTCATCCATACCGGATCATGACATTCTGGTGGCCGGTTTTCCTTGTCAGCCGTTTTCCATTGCCGGTGTTTCCAAAAAGAACAGTCTTGGACGGGCAACAGGATTTGAGGATAAAACCCAGGGAACGCTCTTTTTTGATGTCTGCCGGATATTGAAAGAGAAAAGACCAAAAGCATTTATGCTGGAGAATGTAAAAAATCTGTGTAGCCATGACAGGGGAAGAACTTTTAGGGTAATATTGGAATCGTTGGAAGAATTGGATTATAATGTGTTTTATTCTGTTTTGGATGGACAAAATTATGTGCCGCAGCACAGAGAACGTATTCTGCTCCTGGGGTTTGACCGCCAAAAATATGGGAAAAAAGTGAAGTTTGATTTCGATTTGACACCCAAATTTCCCAAACCTGTTATGCGTGATATTTTGGAAGAAAATGTGGATGAAAAATATACATTATCGGATAAACTCTGGACGTATCTCCAGAATTATGCGGCGAAACATAAAGCGGCAGGAAACGGATTTGGATATGGTATTGCGCCGCTGGATGGTGTAGCAAGAACAATCAGTGCAAGATATTATAAAGACGGATCAGAAATACTGATTGCGCAGGAGGGAAAAAACCCGAGGCGGCTGACACCTCGTGAATGTGCCAGACTGCAGGGATTTCCGGATGATTTTAAGATTCCGGTATCTGACACACAGGCATATAAACAGTTCGGAAATTCTGTTGTAGTACCGTTGATCGAAGATGTAGCAAAACTGATGGTAAAGAAAGTTGAAGAATTGGATTTGGCAAAGGAAAAAGACTTACAGAGGATGGTGATTTAGATGACCACAGGATATGCGGGACAGGCAATAAAATCCGTTCTTAACTGTGAAAAGGGATTTTGTAAATTTCTCTCTGCAAATGATACAGGAGCAACAGGCGGTCATCAGTCCGGAATTTTGATTTCAAAATCGGCAGTAGAGATGATGTTCAACGGACAGGAACTTGCGCAGGAAGGTATTCCAAAAAGAACGATAAAAATCAAATGGCAGGATGATTTTGAAACAGAAAGTTGTTTTACATATTATGAAAGCAAAAATGAACTGAGAATTACACGATTTGGCAGAGGATTTCCATTTTTAAAGCCGGAACAGACAGGAGCATTGTTTGTATTTACGAAACAGGCGGATACTGATTACAGCGGATATTTTTTGGAAACGGACGAGGAAATAGAAGAATTTCTTGATACATTTGGTATCAGTCCAACAGAAACAAACAGCCTTATAGATGTAAAAAGGGTATCGGCAGAAACGCAGGAAAAATTGTCTATACAGGAATTTATTTATAATCTTGATGTAGATTTCCCGGCATCGGATGTGATGTCGGCGGCAGCCAGGGCGATAGAAGAAAAGGCTTATGGTCATAGTGAATATATTCGTTTAAATCCAGATGAGAAAATTATCAGTTGGACAAACATGGAATATACACTTTTCAGGGCATTGGAATATGCAAGATATGGCGAGATTATTACAAAAGGATTCCGGTCAGTAGATGAGTTTGTCCGGGTTGCCAATATTGTGTTAAACCGCAGGAAAAGCCGTGCCGGAAAAAGTCTTGAGCATCATTTGTCAGCAATATTTGATGGGAATTGTATTGATTATTCATCACAGGCAGTTACAGAAGGAAACAAAAAACCGGATTTCCTGTTCCCTTCACAGGAAGCATACCGTGATGATAGCTTTTCCATTGATGACATTGTTTCATTGGCGGCTAAAACTACCTGTAAAGACAGATGGAGACAGGTACTGAATGAAGCAGATCGTCTGAGGGATAAACCCAAGTATCTCTGTACACTGCAACAGGGAATATCCGGGACGCAGATGGATGAAATGCAGGCGGAAAATGTTATATTGGTTGTACCGAAGCCCTATATAGCGACGTATCCCAAAGACCGCAGGAATAGGATATGGACATTGGCCCGGTTCGTGCAATATGTAAAAATGATAGAGGGCAAGTAAGATACCTTTTTGGGAACGGGGGAAATTTTTAACCGGCGATTTGCGCCTGCCGCAAAATCCCTTATACGAAAAGGCGGCACAGAAGTGAGGATTAAAATGCCACAGATTCATGTAATGATCAAACCGGCCTCCGGGCTGTGTAATATGCGCTGTAAATATTGTTTTTATGCGGATGAGATGGAAAAACGCAGTCAGGCGTCTTACGGGATCATGACGCAGGAGACGCTGGAAAACGTCATCCGGCGGGTTTTGGAATTCGCGGAGGGACAATGTACCATCGCGTTTCAGGGAGGGGAGCCGACGCTGGCGGGACTGGCTTTTTTTGAAAAATGTCTGGAACTGGAGAAGCGCTACAATATAAAAAACGTGGAGATATCCCATGCCCTGCAGACCAACGGGTATGTGCTGGATGCGTCCTGGTGTCGCTTTTTTGCGGAAAACCGTTTTTTGGTCGGCCTGTCCGTAGACGGCATTAAGGCGACCCATGATGCATACCGCAAGGACGCGCAGGGGCAGGATACGTATTTTCGGATATTGGAGGCGGCGCGCAGGCTGGAGGCGGCGGGGGCAGAGTTTAATGTGCTGACGGTGGTAAACCATAAGACCGCCCCGAAAATCCGCAAAATTTATGAGCAGTACAGGAAGCTGGGCTTTTCCTGGCAGCAGTATATCGCCTGTCTGGATCCGATTCAGGAAGCGCAGGGCGGTCAGGAGTATTCCCTGACCCCGAAGGTATACGGGCAGTTTCTGATTGATCTGTTTGATTTGTGGGAACAGGATTTGAGACAGGGAAAACAGCCTTACATCCGGCAGTTTGAAAATTATATTGCGGTTTTGGCGGGACAGATTCCGGAGGCTTGCGAGCAGCGGGGCGTGTGCAGCTTCCAGAATATTGTGGAGGCGGACGGGAGCGTGTATCCCTGCGATTTTTATGCGTTGGACGAATACCGGATTGGCAATCTGAATACGGACAGCTTTGCGGACATCGAAAAACGGCGCATGGAAAGCCGTTTTGTGGAAAATTCCCTGAACCATACCCAACAATGTAAAAGCTGCCCGTATTTTGCGGTTTGCCGGGGCGGCTGCCGCAGACACCGGGAGCAGCCGGGGACGGCAGTCGGGGAGAACTATTTTTGCGAATCTTACCGGATGTTTTTTGACGCCTGTCTGCCAAGGCTGCAGAGGATTGCGCGGATGCTGCTGGCGCATGTTTGAAAAATCATTCCCGCCATCCGCATGTCTTACCGGGAGGGAAGCCGCAGTTTTGTGCCCGGGAAAATCAGGTCCGGATTTGCGCCGATACGGGTTTTGTTTTGGGCGTACAAGTCCCTCCAGAGGCATCCGTTTCCCAGGGTGTGCTGTGCGATGCTCCAGAGACAATCTCCCTCTTGTACGATATAGGAAGCTTGGGAAGCGGCGGCAGCCTCCCAGAGAATCAGTCTGCAGGTTTCCGCCCAGTCCTGCAGACCGGGTTCTTTGGCGATCGCTTCGGCATAAGCGGCATCCACGTCGGCGATGAGATCGGTCACGTCGTCGTCCTGCCCCAGGGCTGCGGCCCGTTCGCGGAAGCGTTCCCGTTCTTTTGGGGAGAGCATATCCTGGTCTTCGGGATAGAGCAGGATCCAGCCGTCCTCTTCCTTTTTTTGCGCTATCAAGGTGGTCAGGCCGGGAAGCTTTGTGTCGGAGTTTTCGATAACCAAAGCGTAGGAGAGAAAAACCAGCCGGTCTTTTCCGGCGGGATAGATGACCGGCTGCAAATCCGCATAACGTTCCAGCCCGTTTTCCCGCAAAATAAATTGATGTGTGACACTCAACGAATCTGAAATTCCCAAGGCTTTTTTTGCACGGCCGGCATCCAGGTCGGAGATGGCCTGATAATATTCTTCTATCTGTTTTTCCAAAGTTGTTTCCCGTATGCTGCCCGCAAAAGCGGGGGCGGAAGGGGAGGCCGCCTGTGCGGTATTGGTTTTTGTCAGGACAGTCATAACAAGAACCGTCAGCAGCACGGCCGCAAAGGCATGCTTTTTCCAGGCCAGGCGCAGGTATCCGGCAAATATGCAGAGTGAAATGAAAAGCAGGAAGAATGAAATTTGCCACATGTTGTTTTCCTTTTTATACAAATCGGTTTTTGGATTTCAATTTCAGTATACTTACGTGTGTGCCGAAATGCAAGGACTGAAATTCATATTGCGCTCGTCCGGGATTTCGTTTATACTATAGGGAACGACAAAAGGAGCCGTTTTGGGCGGCGGAATGGAGAGAACTTATGGTTACATTGGCAAACGGCGGCGTCTATCTTGTAAACGGCGTCGAACTGATCGCAGACGGTCCGGAAGCGGATGCGGCCTTAGCCGCAAAAACCGGACGGCATATAAGCAAAGAAGAGGCGGTAAAGAATACCATCGCCTATGGTATTTTGGAAAGCCACAACACTTCGGGCAGTATGGACAAACTCAAAATTAAATTTGATAAGCTGACCAGCCATGACATTACATTCGTGGGGATCATTCAGACGGCCCGGGCATCGGGGCTTACCAAATTTCCGATTCCCTATGTCCTGACTAACTGCCACAATTCCCTGTGTGCGGTGGGCGGCACGATCAA
>DERU01000295.1 GCA_002361095.1 Lachnospiraceae bacterium UBA3332 | reverse complement strand
CGGACACAGCCGAATGTCTTTGCAAGGAGGATCTTCTGTGCCGGCGTTGGATAGAGTCTGAATTTGTAGGCTTTATTTGGCATATCGTTTCCTCCTCGCTTTCCCTGATTTCATTATACTGCATTTTTTGGTCTTTATCCACAGAAAAACTGAGTTTCACAATTCATCTCCCACCTATAGAGGTGGGAGTCTTCTTGCCTATAGTTGATAAAATCTCGCAGCTGACCGGCAGCACGTCGTATCTGCCGGTATCTGCAATTCTTTTGACTTCTCTAAGGGTTGGTAAAAGTTCATAGCATGACCTCCTGGAATAAAAGAAAAACTCCTTTGACTTCTCGCTGTCAAAGGAGTTAAAACAAAAAACGCCCTCGACAGAAATACACTCTCTGTCAAGGACGAATAATAGAAACACTATCCTCAGTGCCACCTTGATTCATAGGAATGCCCTATGCGCATAGCAGGATACCAACATATCCCCGGCATTTGTACGTTTGCCTGCAACGTCGCAGAATACTCAGCAGATCTCTTTGCTTTTGACTGCGCCCTCAGCGGTTCGTTTGACCACTTGTTTCCTACCTGCTTCTCAGCACCACAGGCTCTCTGTGAAGGCATCATTGCCGTTATCTCCGCTTCAACGGTTTAGCTGATTAAATTTTCTATAGAATAGCACTTGTAAAATTATCTGTCAAGAGGCACGGAAAAATTTTTATACTTTATAATCCCGACAGATCCACCTGATAGAGCAACTTCTCCGGTAAGGCATCCATCTGATAAAACAGGATCAAATACCAGGGCAGATAAAGGATTTCCCCGTCCCTTTCAACGTTTGCTCCGCAAAATACCAAACGTTTCCCAAATTTCCAATTTTCCACTGACAGCATACGGTTCAGGGCTGCATGTTTTTTATAATCGCTGCCCGACTTGATCTCCACAAGATCGACGGACATTCCCCTCTGCACCACAAAGTCAATCTCTCCCGTCTTTTTGGAATCAAAATAATGAAGGGCAAATCCATTGGCCGTCAACTGCTGTGCCATCATATTTTCCAGAATACTGCCCATATTGATATCCAACTGCCCCTTAAGAATCGCAAACTGAATATTCTCCATACAGGCTGCGCTGGTTGCGAATCACCTTTGCGATATCCTGCGTATCCACGTAAAGCTGTACATTTTCCGGCATTCCCCCGACAATGATATAGCTGTAAAACAGCCTAATCAGCGTATCGTGAACAGAATCCGAAACCCGCTGTTCTTTCTCATAGCATTCCTTCAGGTAACGAACCGTCTCCTCCTGCACGCCGTTCGCCCATAGGTACTCCTCCAAATCCAGAGGATACATTTTGTAAATTTCCTCATAGCCAACAGGATAGGACTTGATCTCCTGAAAACGCACTCCCAACAGGGAACCTGACTCGATATAGTCAAACCTTCCATCCTCCACCAAAAACTTGATGGCTGCCCTGGCTCGCGGGCACTCCTGTATCTCGTCCAATAAGATCAGGGTCTTCCCCGGTTCCAACGGCGTTTGCACATAGGCTGTCAGATTTGTGAGGATTTCCGCCGCGGTAAGCCTGCTGTCAAAGATATCCGCCGCCTTCTCATCCGTCACGAAATTGATTTCCACAAAATGAGCGTATTCTCTCCTGCCAAACTCGCGTATCAGCGTCGTTTTGCCAATCTGTCTGGCCCCCACAACGCAGAGTGCCTTCCGCTCCGGTTCTCTTTTCCATGCCAACAGCTTCCCGTAAGCCCTTCTTCGCAGCATATACCCGCTCCTCCCCATAAATACATTTTCCCTCATACTTATGGTGTAACATTTTTCCAAAAATAATACAAGGTGTTTGTTACATTATTCTGCGGTTTTCATGTGCTGTCCGCGACATTTTTCCAACTTATTTAAAGTATGCAACCCCGCTCTCAAAGATCTTCATATCCTGCTCTCCGTAAATATTGACCGCCACAGACTCGCCCCGTCTCTCGGCATGCGCCATCTTTCCAAGGATACGCCCGTCAGGAGAAGTGATGCCCTCGATTGCCGCATAGGAACCGTTGATATTCCATTCCTCATCCATGGATACATAACCGTCGGCATCCGCATACTGTGTTGCCACCTGACCGTTTGCAAAGAGTTTGTCGATCCACTCTTTCGGCGCAACGAACCGGCCTTCTCCATGCGACGCCGGGTTTACATAAGTCTGTCCAACCTCTACCCCTGCAAGCCACGGCGATTTGTTGGAAACGACCTTTAAATAAACCATCTTGGAAATATGGCGGTTCACGGTGTTGAAGGTCAGCGTAGGAGAATCCGCCTCCTGTCCGCGAATCTCACCGTAAGGCACCAGCCCCAGCTTGATGAGCGCCTGAAAGCCGTTGCAGATTCCCAGCGCCAAACCGTCTCTCTCGTTTAACAGCCGCATAACCGCCTCTTTGATTTTTTCATTCTGAAAGGCCGTGGCAAAGAATTTCGCGGAACCGTCCGGCTCGTCGCCTGCGGAAAAGCCGCCGGGAAACATGATGATCTGCGCGCTCCGGATTTCCTTTTCAAAAGCCTCCACGGAAGAACGGATATCTTCCGCGCTTAAATTGCGGAACACTTTTGTCGATACGTCCGCCCCTGCGCGCGCAAAAGCTTTTGCGCTGTCATACTCACAGTTGGTTCCGGGAAAGACAGGAATAAACACCCTGGGTTTTGCCACCTTATTTTTACACACGTATACATGATCGGCATGGAATACATCGGACGCTACCGGATCCGTCTTTTGGCCCGCTTTGGTGGGAAATACTTTTTCCAGCGGACGTTTCCATGCTTCCAGCGCTTCCTCCAGGGAAATGACCGCGGCCCCCGCCGTAAATACCCTCTCCTTTGTCACGGTTCCCACCAGCGTGTAAGGAACCTCCGTTTCGCCGAGACGGTCTGCGGCGGCTTCCGCCACAATATCCCCCAGTCCGTTTGTAAACAATTCCCGCACAGGCACATTTTCACAAACCGACACGCCCAATCCGTTGCCGAAGGCCATCTTGGACAACGCCGCCGCAACGCCCCGGCTGTCCAATGCATAGGCAGAGACAAGCACTTTCTTTTGCAAAAGTTCTGCTATTTGTTTGTATAATGCCATCACCTGTCCGTAAACCGGCAGATCATAGGCATCCTTTTCGATCCGGAAACGCACGATTTTGTTCCCGGCCTTTTTCAGTTCCGGCGTCACAATATCCTGTTGTTTTGCAATATCCACCGCAAAGGAAACCAATGTGGGCGGCACGTCAATCTCATTAAACGTCCCTGACATGGAATCTTTCCCGCCGATGGAGGGCAGGCCGTAACCCATCTGCGCGTCAAAAGCACCCAGCAGGGCCGCAAAAGGCTGGCTCCATCTTCCGGGCTCCTGCGTCATGCGCCTGAAATACTCCTGAAACGTAAACCGTATTTTTGAAAAATCACCGCCGCAGGCCACGATCTTGGCCATGGACTCCGTCACCGCATAGACCGCGCCGTGGTACGGACTCCAACTGGACAAATACGGGTCAAATCCGTACGACATCATCGTCACGGTATCGGTTTTTCCCTCCAAAACGGGAAGTTTGGCCGCCATCGCCTGCGTCTCCGTCAGCTGGTACCTGCCGCCGTAAGGCATCAGTACGCTGGCCGCGCCGATGGAAGAATCAAACATCTCCACCAGTCCTTTTTGGGAACAGACATTCAAATCCGAGAGGGTGGAAAGCCACGCTCTTTTCACATCCTGCGCCTCCACCGCTTCCTGTACGGCAGGAATGGCCATTTTGCGGAAAAAATTCTCCTCCCGGACCGGTATGTCCACAAAAACATCCGTCTCCTGATGGGCGCCGTTCGTATCCAGGAAAGCCCGGGAGATATCCACAATCTTTTTCCCCCTCCATTCCAACACCAGCCGGGGATCCTGCGTTACCACCGCAACCGGCACCGCCTCCAGATTTTCCTCCGCCGCATAACTTAAAAACGTATCCACGTCCCCCGGGTCTACCACCACTGCCATCCGCTCCTGCGATTCGGAAATCGCCAGTTCGGTGCCGTCCAGCCCCGCATATTTTTTCGGCACTTTATCCAAATCCACCACAAGGCCGTCCGCCAGTTCGCCGATGGC
>DERU01000068.1 GCA_002361095.1 Lachnospiraceae bacterium UBA3332 | reverse complement strand
CTGCGGATCCTCTGCTGCCGGTTTCCCGGTCCGCGTGCCTGCCTCCCGCCTTAGGCTGCCGCCATTGGGGCTGAACTGTTACCGGAAGTCAACAGCCCCGCTGCAAGCAACGGGGCATCCAATTTGAAGTGCTGCAGAGCAGCGGGGTATGTAACCCTCGCGGCATTCGCCAAATGTCTGCTCCGCCGCCGCTTGGCTCATTGCTCGCGGGAATCAATTGTGCGGGCGGTAAAAAAAATATCAGAGTCCGTTTTATTGGACTTATCAGGCGGTATTATTAAATTATAAGGTAAGAAAAGGGACAAAAAGATAGCATTGATAACACGGAATGGGAAGGAGGTGGAAAGATGAAGGGATATTATGTAAGCGAAGGATATATGGGTTTTGTGGACGGCACTTACCGGCTGTTTGCTGACGAAAGCGATTATTTGGAATGGATATGTGAAGAACAATGACACAAATGTCTAAGCGTTTGGTTTTCGGAGCGGATCCTTTCCTGCCCCGTGAAAAGGAACCAATTCTATTTCCGGATGCAAAGAATTCTCAAAATGTTTATGGAACATGGCAATGGAATATGATAGAATGAAAGCAGGAAAGATGATTTAAAAGTACATTCTCCATATTCCCGGGTGGAGCGCGTATGCGGAAAGGAATTTGTATGGAGGTGGAAAATGTGCAATATAAGTGAAGGTGTAGAAAGAAAAGGTATTGAGAAGGGTATTGAAAAAGGTATCGCGGAACCTATCCGCAATATCATGGATAGTCTGAAAATGACGATGGAGCAGGCGATGGATGCACTAAAGGTTCCGGAAGGAGAACGACAGAAATATGTGGATCTGCTTAAACAATGACGCTTTTTATGGAGTCCTGTCCCCTTGAGGGCGGGACTTCATCACTATAAGAAAAGTTGTCGCATCAGCACTTGTTGTGCCTTTTGCTTATAAGGCAGCCTGCTGTAAGCAAAAGGAATGCGTCGGCTGCCATGTGAGAAGTGCAGCACTGACAGTCTTTTGGGAAAGGCGATGGTTGTGACCGCACAGAAAGCGTATCAGATCCTCGGAATCGGGCCGGGGACAGGAAAGACCGAGATTAAAAAGAGATACCGGCAGCTGATGCTGCAGCTGCATCCGGATGTGGGTGCGGCATCGCAGGAAATTTATGAATATAGTGTGCAGGAAATCAATATTGCATATGCAGTTTTAATGAAGGGGCAGCCTGCAGGGCAGAAAGATATTTCCGGCCGGGATGACCGGACGGAAAAGCGAAGGAGAAATGCCGTATGGAACGCCCCTGTCAATGCGAATGCATTCATGGAGCGCGAGGTTTTGCTTTATGTGGAAGATTATGACGGCACTGTTTTAGGAAATTTTTGTGTGGCGAAGGGGAAATATCTCTGGAGGGAGGAAGAAGATTTTCCGTTGTTTTTGCTCAGCCTGTATCAATGCGGCAAGGTGCTGCTGGATGAAATTGATGATGTACTTTGCAGGGACGAAGTCCCGCAAAACAGGCAGCGGATTCAGACCGAACTTACTTATCTGCTTGCGCAGCAATTCATAGACAGTACGGCTTTGCTGAAAACACTGGCAAAAGAGGAAACTGTCGGTGCGGATGGGAAACCGGCTTTTTTCATAAGCGCCATGCTTGAATCATTGGGCGGAACCGCTTCAGTAAAGGCAGGAGAACCGCTTTATCCGTCCGGAGTCAGGCGGCACAGGCTGTACTTAAAAAATCAGGCGGGAAAGGAAACGGGATATCTGTCGTTTTTGGACGACCGCCTTTATTACGCTATCATCCCGCTTTTTGAGCAGAAGCGGGCGTCGGTTAAAATACAGGCAGCGGAAAAACCGGCTTCCAGAAAGCGGAGGGCAGGTGCGGAGTATCAGAATCTGCATCTGTGGATCAGGCTGTCTGATGCAGAGGTGAGCCGGTTGCCGGAAAATTTGAATTTACAGATTGAAAAACTGCTGGAGGAGTATAAACAGGTAGGGATATGATATAGGTTTCGTTTCACGGTGGGGAGGGACTTGGTCAAACAGGATGGCGGACGGAAGCAGGGGAGACGGAGGCGCAGGCGGATAGTTCCCGAAACATGTTCTGGACAAACAGGGGGGCAGAGGATATAATGGGCGTAAGAAGATGCGGGCATTTGGGAAAAGATGCGTCCGGTATGCACAAATGCATGCGGCGCCGGGCCGCGGCATCAAAAAAGGGGAGGTTTGTGGTATGGCATATGGGGCATTGCCGTTGGAGCAGAGGCTGCAGGAGAATGTGAAGGACTACAGCCTGGAGAATGTGTTTGACCTTGCCAAAGTCACGGAATATTTTACTGTTCTGCATGAGGCGCTGGGAATGGAATTTTTTTTGACACAGCGGCATGGGGAGCCGGCCGTGGAAGTGGGCGATTTTTCGGGTTTTGAGCCGGATGTGGTGAATGAGCCGGGCAGGAAGATACAGGTTCTGGGCAGGACGATCGGCCATTTGTATGCAAAATGCGGACAAGGGACGGATGAGGCGTTGGCGGAGCGGCTTTTGGATAATATCGCGGATATTTATGCCAATATGGGGGAGAAGCATTATTTATATCGGGAGACGGCGATATTTGCGGATGAGATGGAAGCAAGGATGACATCGGAATTGTACCGGGTAAAGCGGGGGGAGCATAATGACGCGCTTACCGGTACGCTGAGCAGGACGTATTTTGTAGACCGTCTAAAAGAAATGGAACGCGCCGGGGTGGCGCCTGCAGCCGTAATTTGCGCCAATATCAATGATTGGAAATTTGTGCATGATCATTTTGGGATTGAGGAGAGCGACCGTCTGATTAAAACCATAGCCGGAATCATCCGCCAGGAAGCCGGGAAGGACTATCTGATCGGGCGTTTGGACGGGGATGTTTTTGGCATCGTGATCCCGGTGCCAACGGAGTCGGAAGCAGAGGAATATTGCGGGCGGATCCGGACGGCCTGTCAGGCATATACGGATCCTGTGCTGGCGCCTTCCCTTGCCGTCGGGCTGGTTTACCGCACGAATGTGGAAGAGGATTTTATGGATATTTATTCAGAAGCGGAATATGAGATGTTTAATGACAAATATAGTGTCAAACAGGCTCCGGGATATCAGGAACGCTTGCAGCATGGATTGAAGTAAGCTTATGGAGAACGGCGGTTTCTTTTTAAATTATGAGGAAGCCAAATCCCATTTGGTCTGTAAGCTGGCCGCGCCTGACAATGGGCAGAATTTACGTAAGGTGGTATTTGGACGGGCATTTGAGGAACTTTTTGCCATTCCTTGTATTTTGAGCAGACGGGAGGACGGAAAATCGATTGGAACGCCGGTTACCCTGTTTCACCTGGCCCGGTGGAAAACCGGACCGCAACAGATTTTGCAGGATGCGGTACATAATATGCAGCTTATATTGCCGCCGAGGCTGCACCGGATGAACAGCCTGATGGAGAGTTCCATGGGCGGTTCTTTGAGACGTAAGATTTTTTTGGCGCTGCGCCAGAAGTTTTCGGAGACACAGGAGGAGACGCTGGAAGAGTTTGCCCTGGCAATGGCAAAGCGGATTGGCCAACAGCTGCAGGAGGGCAGCGGTTTAGAGCCGATGTGGGTTTTGGGAAACGATTCCTGGCTTTTTGGCGCTTCTTCCCTCCTGTTTCCCGGTGTGCTCCGGCAGGCGGCTGAGAAATTCGGAAAGGATTTTTATATACTGCCGTCCAGTGTCCATGAGGTAATTTTGCTGCCCCAGGGGGGAAGGGAGACGAAGGAATTGCTTTACGGAATGGTGCAGGCGGCCAATGAGAAGCTGGATTCTTCCCGTTTCCTGTCCGGAAAAGTATACATCTATGACCGGAATAAGATGGAAATCAAAACTTTATGAAAAACTGCTGGACAAATGAAAAATATTGTGTTATTATGTGACAGAGTGATGCGTAACAATTTTGTAATATCTTTGATATTACATAATGCAACCGTAGTCTAACGGATAGAACGAAGGCCTCCGACGCCTTTAATGCAGGTTCGATTCCTGTCGGTTGCATTTTGCATCACTCTCCTTTTCTATTAGGGGGGAAACGGAAATCTTTGGTATTTATATAGCAAACGTCATAAAGGTTGGGATAGCATGGACGTACAGGAGAGAAAACCTGAAAAAGACAAGGAAACAAGTGCGTATTTTATCAAGAAGTATGGAATGGTTTTGATAGGGGTTGTTGTTGCGGCAATACTGGTCGGGGCGATTATCATCGGCGTCATGACAGGCCGCGGGGCGCAACAGGCTTCTTTGGATCCGGGGCAGGAAACAACGGAGGGCCGGACGGCAGCGCAGGAGAGTACGCAAACGGCAGAGACAATGCAGGCATTGCTGGAGGAGGATGCGTATCCGCAGATCAATGCGTTGATGCAGGAATATTTTCAGGCCGCCACAGTGGGGGATACGGATAAGATTCGTTCCCTGGTGGAGTCTATTGATGAGGAGAAGCTGATTTATCAGGAGAAGCGGAGCGCTTATATTGACTCCTACCAGAATCTGAAATGTTATACCAAGAAAGGGCCGGAGGATGGTTCTTATGCGGTATATGTCTCTTATGATGCCAAGTTCAAGGATATGGATGCGTTGGTGCCCGGAGTGAGTCCCTTTTTGGTATATGCGCGGGAAGACGGGAGTTACTACATCTATGAAGGGGAACTGGATGATGCCGTGAACCAGTATCTGGAAGAGATTTCGGAGCAGGACGATGTGGTGGATTTGATGAACCGCATTCAGGTTCGCTTTAACGAAATTGTGATGGCCGATGAGCATTTAAACCACTTTCTTGCCGAGATGCGTGATAATTTGAAAGTGGAGGTAGGCGAGGCGCTGGCGGAGGCAGAGGCTTCCCAGACGGCCGAGGAGGAGCCGCCGGAGGTCGTACAGGAAGTGGTGACGGCAAAGGAAGTGCGTGCCACTGATGTGGTGAATGTCCGTGCGTCGGACAGCGAACAGGCGGAGAAAATCGGCAAGGTGCAGATTGGGGAAGTACTGCCGCTGTTGGAAAGTAAGGCAAACGGCTGGACACGCGTACAATACGAGGGCAAAGAGGCTTACATTAAATCGGATTTTTTGGAATTTGTTGAGGAAGAAGTCGCACAAGGGGAAGGCGGTGCGGAAAACGGTGGGGGACAGGATGCTTCCCCGTCGGGGAATTCGTCCCCTTCTGCAGGAACCATAAAAGTAGGGGATACGATCAATATCCGCAAATCGGCCAGTGAGACGGCGGAAAAGCTGGCGGTCTGCTATCAGGGGGATGAGTTGGAGATTGTGATGAAGCAGGCGGACGGCTGGACGAGAGTGAGGTATAAGGGACAGAACGGATATGTGAAGTCGGATGTCCTCACCATATTGGAATAGGAGCAGGGAAAGAGCGTTCCGGGTCATATGACCCGGAATTTTTTTGTACGATAGAAAATGATATTTTTGTCATTTGTGTATATTTTGGGGAAAGCAGGGAAAGATACAGGTATCTTTTTTGGCGCGCCAACACGCAGGAAAACCGGTTGCTCAGCACTGCGCTGTTTTCACAATAAAATGGATTGCGGGGGAATTATGAAAAAGGACGATATAGAATTGTTGCGGGAAATTCAAAAAAATACGGAGAAGAGAATGTATGCTTTGGATGTGATGGGAAACAAAGTGTATGACGATAGCATGGCATTGATGCTGGCGAGGGAATCTTTTAAATACGGGGAAATTCATGACAGGGCGAAAGCGCAGCTGCTGGCGGCAAATCAAAGGCCGGATCCGGAAAATAAGGTGGATCGTCTGGTGGTTTCGGCACAAATTCAGGGAAATACGATTTTGAATACGTCCACCAGCCATCTGGCAGAACTGATGATCCGGGGCAGCAACAGGGGACTTTCCAGCCTGTGGAAAACCATGAACCACAATATGCAGGCAGGGGAGAAGTCCGTGGAATTGGCAAAGGAACTGATGGATTTTGAGGAAAATAGTATAAATGAGTTAAAAAAATATCTGTAAAACGGGAAAAATTCGTCAAGTTAATGTGATAAAGTGCTTGCATAGTGCGGACAATGAGTATATAATACTTTGCGGAATGATTTTTTTGCAGAGTTTATGATGAAGGAGGACAAGAAGAATGTCTTATGTTGATGAGGTAATTGCACAGGTAGTTGAGAAAAACCCTGCGCAGCCTGAGTTTCATCAGGCAGTAAAAGAGGTGTTGGAATCCCTGCGTGTTGTTGTGGAAGCCAATGAAGAGGAGTTCCGCAAGAATGCGCTGCTGGAGAGGTTGACCAATCCGGAGAGACAGATCATGTTCCGTGTGCCCTGGGTAGATGATCAGGGACAGGTACAGGTAAATACCGGTTTCCGTGTTCAGTTTAACAGTGCAATCGGGCCTTACAAAGGCGGACTTCGATTCCATCCTTCCGTTAATTTGGGCATAATTAAGTTTTTGGGGTTCGAGCAGGTATTTAAGAATTCCCTCACAGGGCTTCCGATTGGCGGCGGTAAAGGCGGTTCCGACTTTGATCCCAAAGGAAAATCCGACAGGGAAGTGATGGCGTTCTGCCAGAGTTTTATGACGGAACTGTACCGCCATATCGGTGCGGATACAGATGTGCCTGCCGGTGATATCGGCGTGGGCGGCAGGGAAATCGGATTTATGTATGGCCAGTATAAGAGAATCCGCAATATGTATGAAGGCGTCCTGACCGGAAAGGGGCTTACATACGGGGGCTCCCTTGCAAGAAAAGAGGCGACAGGCTACGGTCTTTTGTATATCACCAGGGAAATGTTAAAAGAAAACGGCATTGATATCGCCGGAAAGACCGTTGCGGTGTCCGGGGCGGGCAATGTTGCTATCTATGCGATTGAAAAGGCCTACCAGATGGGGGCAAAGCCTGTGACGGCTTCCGATTCCACCGGCTGGGTTTATGATCCCGAAGGAATCGACCTTGCCCTTTTGAAGGAACTCAAAGAAGTAAAGCGTGCGAGACTGTCCGAGTATGTAAACACAAGGACGCAGGCGGAATACCATTCCGGTAAAGGCGTGTGGAGCGTCAAAGCGGATATTGCGCTTCCCTGTGCAACCCAGAATGAATTACAGCTGTCCGATGCGGAAGGGCTTGTGGCCAACGGCTGTAAGGCGGTATGCGAAGGGGCCAATATGCCTACAACGCTGGAAGCGACCGAATATCTGCAAAAGAACGGCGTTCTGTTTGTGCCCGGCAAGGCCGCAAATGCGGGCGGCGTAGCTACCAGCGCCCTGGAGATGAGCCAGAACAGCGAGCG
>DERU01000137.1 GCA_002361095.1 Lachnospiraceae bacterium UBA3332 | reverse complement strand
GGCGTAAATTCACGGTTGAAAAACTATCGTATATGGTTTTTCAACCTATAACCGTATAAAATCAACTCGCGTTCTCTATGTAGACCCGCAGTTTCCGAATTGCATTCGCGTGAATTTGGGATATCCTAGGCTCGCTGACACCGATCACCTTCGCGATCTCCCGCGCGCTCAATTCTTCCACATAATAAAGGGAAATTACCGTCCGTTCGTTTTCTTTCAAACTCGAAATTCCCTCCGCCAGAATTTCCCGCATCTCTTTTCCGAGAAAATTCTCCTCCGGCTGCTCGCTCATGTTGGTAGCGGGAATCTGCAGACTCTGTCTGTTATCCGTTTTTTCCTCCAACAGCATATCCAGGGAAAGTACGTAAAACAAACTTGCCTTGCCCACCACCTTTTCATATTTATCCAGCGGCATTTTCAGGTATGCCGCCGTCTCCTCCGGAGTAGGCATCCTCCCCTCTTTACCGTACAGCAACATGACCGCTTCGTCAACCTCTTTTGTCAGTTTCCGCACGCTTCTCGGAATCCAGTCCTGCTTGCGCGCCATGTCAATGATCATACCGCGTATACGTTTTGAAACGAAAGTTTCAAATTTGACGTTCATGCCTGTGTCAAATTTATCAATGGCATTCATCACCACGATTACGCCCTCATTGATAATGTCATCCAGCTGGGCGAATCCAACGTACACATTCCGCATCTGGACCGCTACCCTGCGCACGATATCCATATACCGTACCGCCAGTTCCTGCTTTATCTCGATCCCACCGTTTTCTTTATACTCTTCCCATAGCGCATCATTAGACCAGTCCTCGTACTTTTTGCTTGTAAATTCACTCATTCCGGACATCACCTCTGACGTTATAATGAAATATTTCCAATCGCCTGCACCTGTACATTATTTGCAATTTCCTGAAAAGACAGTACGTAGAGCCCCGGGTAAAACTGTTCCAACAGCTGATAGACATATACCCGGATTACCTGACTGGTAAGGATCACGACTTCCTGCGAAAGTTCGTTGAACTTCTTTATGCCCTCCCCCACCTGCGTGATAATATTTTGCATGACATCCGGACTGAGCGCCGCATAAACGCCCTGTTCCCCTTTTGTCAGGCTGGACACAAACGTTTTCTCCAATTCCGCATCCAGCGTCAGGACACACATTTGCCCACCCTGGCAAAACCTTCTGGTGATAGTGCGCTTTAACGCAATCCGGATATTCTCCGTCACCTGTAAAATATCCCTTGTGGTTCCCGCGCAATCCGCGATCGTCTCCAGAATCGTCTCCATATCCTTGATGGGAATGCCTTCCTTGAGCAGACTTACCAATATTTTCTGGAACGCGCTGTAACTGATTACATTGGGAAAAACCTCATCCAAAAGTTCCGGCGTGGACTTCCTTACATTCTCCAAAAGCCGCATAACCTCCTGCCGGTTTAATAACTCGTGCGCATGATGCTTGATGGTTTCGGATAAATGGGTCAGCATCACGGAAAGCGGGTCAATTACCGTATAACCGTATATTTCAGCCATCTCTTTGTTTTCCGGCAGAATCCATTTACTCGGTATTCCATATGCGGGTTCTATCGTCTCTATTCCCGAAATCTGTCCGGCCGGTTCCGCCGGCTCCAAAGCCAGGAAATAGTCCACCAGGATTTCCCCTCTTGCTACCTCTTCTCCTTTTACCTTGATGATATACTGGTTCGTGTTTAGGCTGCTGGAATCCCGCAGGCTTACGGACGGTATGACCAGCCCCATTTCCTGCGCATACTGCCTTCTGAAAATCACGATACGGTTAATCATTTTCCCGCCGCTGGATTCATCCACCAGCGGAATCAGACTATATCCAAACTCCATTTCTATGGGTTCTATGTTAATCAGGGAATAGACATTGTTGATATCCTTGAAATATTCCCCTTCGTCCGCTTCTTCGGTCTCCTGCGGCTGTGCCCCAAGGGCCGCCAGCGCTTCCATCTGCTGCGCTGCCTCCTTGGTTTTCCGCATGAGATAGTACCCGGCCCCTATCAGCCCTGCGCCCACCACAAGCATCTGGAACTTGGGCATTCCGGGAACCAGTACAAGGATCATCATCACCGCACCCGCCACGATCATTGCCGTGGGCTGCGCCAAAAACTGTCTGGAAACGTCCTCGTTCAGGCTGCCGTCCGCAACGGCTCTGGTTACCACCATACCGGTGGCGGCGGAAATCAGCAGCGCAGGAATCTGTCCCACAAGGCCGTCGCCGACGGTGGCAATGGAATAGACCGAAAGCACTTCCGAGAATTCCATATCCGACATGACCAGACCCATAATGACACCACCGATAAAGTTAACCGCCGTGGTGATCAGGGAAAGAACGGCATCCCCTTTTACAAACTTGGTCGCACCGTCCATGGAGCCGAAAAAGTCCGCTTCACGCTGGATTTTATCCCTGCGCGCCCGTGCCTCCTGTTCCGTGATCAACCCGGAACTTAGGTCAGCGTCGATTGCCATCTGCTTACCGGGCATAGCGTCCAGTGTAAACCTGGCCGCCACTTCCGCCACACGTTCCGCGCCCTTATTGATAACCAAAAACTGTACCAGAACGATGATGAAGAAAATGATAAAACCGACAACCACATTTCCCTGCAGCACGAAATTACCGAATGCTGCAATGACCTGTCCCGCTACGCCCTCGTTCACCAAAATATTCCGGGTGGAGGACACGTTGATGCCCAACCGGAACAATGTGGTAATCAAAAGCAGGGAGGGGTAAATCGAAAACTCCAGCGGCTCTTTGATGTTCATGCTGATGACCAGTATAATCATGGAGATACAAAGGTTCATGATGATCAGCACATCCAGCATAAACGGATTGAGCGGTATGATCAGCAACAATACCACTGCAACCACAAACAGGGTTACTGTATAACTTGTTATTCTTTTCATTGCGTGCCGCCACTCCACTTCTTGTTCATCTTAAACACATAAACCAGAATCTCTGCAACCGCCCCATAATATTCCTCCGGAATCTGGCTGTTGAGTTCACAGGATGCATACAAAGCCCTCGCAAGCGGCTTATTCTCGATAACGGTTACACCGTTCGCTTCCCCGATCATGATGATACGCCTTGCAAGTTCATCCTGCCCCTTGGCCACTACGATCGGCGCCGCATCCTTATCTATATCATATTTCAAAGCGACCGCAAAATGCGTAGGGTTTTTGATAATCACATCCGCCTGCGGCACTGCCTGCATCATGCGCGACAGGGCCCGCTGTCTCTGGATACTCCGGATCTTGCCCTTAATCTGCGGGTCGCCTTCCATCTGCTTAAATTCTTCCTTTACTTCCTGTTTCGTCATCTTCATGTTACGTTCAAAATCCCACTTCTGGTACATGAAATCCAAACAGGCTATCACAAAAAACACCATTACAACCCGCATTACCATATTGTAAATCATCTCCAGCATATAGACACAGGAAACGGTAAGATCCATATCCATGGTTTTGCGGATCTCTATAAAATCCCCCATCAGGATCGTATATAAGATATAAACCAAAACAATGATTTTTAATAGACTCTTCAAAACTTCCAGTATATTTTTCAGGGAAAAAATTTTCTTGATTCCCTTTAAAGGACTTAAATTGCTGAGTTTAAACGCAAGTTTTTTCGTGGCGAACAAAAAACGCGTCTGCGTTCCGGTCGCAATCACCGGAATGACAATCGCCACCAACAGCATAGGCAGTGCACACTTCAAAAAAGTCAGGCTAAATTCCACCGCCGTGCTTTGCCCCATCTGATCCGGCTCCAGCACGGGCCCGATCGAAAACATTTTGACCATGTAATCCCGGGCATTTTCCACAATGGAGGAAAAGAACATCCGTATGAACAGGAAAGAGCCAAGCATCCCTGCAATCAGTACGATGTCCCTGCTCATAAAAACATTACCTTTTTTCCGTTCGTCCCTTCGCTTTTTTGGAGTGGCTTTCTCGGTTTTTTCCTCAGCCCCTGCCATTTACTCACTTCCTTTATCCGGCGATCCGCCGTTTCTTTTCCCGCTATCCGGCCATCAGCCGCATGACGTCCTGCATGGAATTCAGCATCCGGTTGATCAGTACCTCAATGATATCGCCGACCGGCGATATCAGGAAAATCATGGATGCCAGTCCCACTACGATCTTTAACTGAATATTGATAATAAAAAGATTGATCTGCGGAACCATCTTCATCAGGATGCCTACCCCGACTTCCAGCAAAAGTTCCGTCGCAATGACCGGAAAGGACAGCTTCACTGCCATGACCGTACACTCCCGGAAAATCTGCGAAACCGTGTGCCACGCATCCGGCCCAAAAGCGACCTGACCATAAGGAACCACCTGCGCCGATAAAAGCAGTATTTTCATCATAGCCAGATGTCCGTCCGCCGCAAAAAACAACATAATATAGTAAATGTTCAAAAGACTGCCCGTAACCGCGCTCTGTGAGCCGTTTACCGGGTCATAAACCGTCGCCATGGACAATCCCATCTGGAAATCGACGATGGCGCCGGTGTGGGTCATAATATACAAAAACAGCTGCATGGTAAATCCCAGCAGATATCCCATCACAAATTCTTTAAAAAGCAGAAATGCATAGCCAAGCGTATCAGTGGAAACCGTCACATGCGCCTGCGTATCGGCTCCGGCAAAAACTGCGGCGGTCAGCGCCAAAATCATTCCGGCTTTGGAAAGGGCCGGAATCCCCCTTCTCCCCAAAATGGGACTTAGCAGCACAAACCCTGCCATCCGCATCATCACCAGGGCAAGCAAAAAAATCTGCTCCAAAAATGCTTCCGTCATCTAAGCCTCCCGCCTAGTTCGCGGCTACCAGAGCAAAAATTTCCCGGAAAAACTCCTGCAGGGAAACCAGCATGTTTTGCCCGGTCAGGATTAAAACCACTCCGATTGTGACAAGCTTTGGCACAAAGGTAAGGGTCTGTTCGTGGATCTGGGTCGCAGCCTGCAGAATGGCAATCACAATACCCACCGCCATGCTGATGATCAGAAGCGGTCCACCCAGCTGAAGCGCGCTCACAAAAACCTTGTATACCAGATCGGATATTTCCCCGTTTGTCATAAAAGTCCTCCATACCGTCGGCGCCTAACCGCTTTCCGGCCGGCCCAATCCGCCGTCAAAACCGGATATAACTCTCCACAAGACTCGAAAACAGTAACTCCCATCCGTCCACCGTCACGAAAAGCAACAGCTTGAACGGCAGGGCAATCGTGGCGGGCGGAAGCATCATCATGCCCATTGACATCAGCGTACTTGACACAATAATATCAATCAGTAAAAACGGCATATAAATGATAAAACCCGCAAGAAAGGCGCGTTTCAATTCGCTTGTCATGAATGAAGGAATGATAATTGCCAGAGAAAGTTCCGTGGGGTCTTCCCCCACCTCTATCCCGGCCATGTCGGAAAACGCCTCCAACGTCTCGATCTTGGTATTGCTTAGCATAAACTCCTTCATAGGCTGCTGCATCCTGTCGAGCGCCTCCTCTGCCGTGATGGCGCCGTTCCGATAGGGCTGATACGCTTCCGTGTTAATCCTTTCAAAAACAGGCCGCATAATAAACAGCGTGAGGAAAAGGGAAATTCCAACCAATACCATATTCGGTGGCGATTGCTGCACGCCCATCGCGGTTCTGGTCAGACCCATGACGATCATAATCCGTGTGAAGGAAGTCATCATGATCATAATGGACGGCAGAAGGGAGATGATCGTCATCATCAGCAAAAGCTCCAGCGTAGGCACACTGTTCCCGTTTACATTGATTAAAGATTGTTCGCCCATATCCCCTTACTTCTTCCTGTCCCTGAAACTTTCCAACAACTGCTTAAAATCCATGGTCTGGCCGCCGCCTTGTACGACAACCTCCCCTACCGTTTCTTCATCCAGTTCCGCAAGCAGGCTGATACCGGAAGATGCCACACCTACCAGCCAGTAACGCCTGCCCACCTGGATCAAAGCGACGCTCTTATCCGGTCCCAGTCCCACCTGATCCAGCAGGCGGATACGCGATCCGTTTCCCCTAAACTGTCCCGGCTGTCCCATTCCTGCAAGCTTCTTTGTGGCAAACCAACACAAAAACAAAATGCCGACCACCAAAATCAGCGTTCCGGCCGCTGTCAAAAATCCTTCCACCATATATTCTCATTCCACAACCGGCATATTTTCTGCCAGTATCTGTGTGATACGGAAGCCGAAATTATCGTCAACCACCACCACATCGCCTTTGGCAATGCATTGTCCGTTGACAAACAAATCCACCTGTTCTCCCGCCAACTTGTCCAAGACTACCAGCGAACCTTTGTTCAGTTCCAGGACATCCTGTACCAGCTTCTTGGTCCGGCCGATTTCGACGGATATCTCCACGGGAACCCCCATGATCATATCCAAATTGCCGTCCGGGTCCACCTCGCCGCCCGAAGCGTCGTGCAGGGAACGCTGGATTCCCGCGTGTACGTTGAGCTGCTTGGGTCCCCGATCCTTCCTGGACGATTCCTTCTGCTCTTTTGCGCCGGCCTGCTGGCGATCCTTTTCCATCTGCTGCATCTGTTCCAGCATCTTCATCTGCATACGCTGCATTTCCAAAAGACTCTGGGAAAAAACAGACATATCCATCTGCGGCATCATCGGCATCCCCATCATAGGCTGCCCTGCCATGGGCTGTTGCATGACAGGCTGTGCCGCCATAGGCTGCTGGGGCATGACAGGCTGTGCCGCCACAGGCTGCTGGGACATGGCAGGCTGCAGAGCCGGTTCCGATGCCGCAGGCTGTGCCGACGCATCCTGTCCTCCCTGCATGGAAGCCAAAAGCGCATCCATGGCCTCCTGACTCATTTTCTCCGAAGAACCGCTGCTTACAGGCGGTTCCGGTGCAGAAGCCGGTTGGGAATCTGACTGCATGGATGCAAGAAGCGCGTCCATCTGCTCCTGGCTTAGCTTTCCTGCACTCCCGCTTTCCGCCGCTGCAGCCGGAACTTCCTCTTCCTCCTCCTGGGCATCCGCCAAGTCCGGGAAGAAACCAAGAACCAGTTCCTTTGCCAGCTGGATCGGCATCAGGTTCATAAACTCACTGTCCATTTTTCCCGCAATGTCCAGATTGAAGCTGATTACCACCATCGAATCGTTTTCTTTGGGAAAATACTTATCCTTAAAAAACTCATCGCTGGTCACTTCAAAAGAACGGGGTGTGGAAATATTGACAGTACGATCCAGCAATTCCGACAGGGCGGTTGCAGAGGCGCCCATCATCTGGTTCATAACCTCGCAGATGGCGCTGATGTTCATCTCGTTGAGTTCAAATTCTTCTTCGGGAATTTCCATTCCCATCAGTCTCTCAACGATTACCTTGACATCATGCCTTTTTAAGAGCATAACATTGTCGCCGGTCAGTCCTTCGACATATGTGATTTCCACACAGATGGCAGGTTCCAGATTCGTAAAGGAAAATTCATCCCTACTCTGCACACGGACCTGCGGAGTCGTAATATCAACCCGTGCATCCAGCATTGTTGATGCGGCGGTCGCAGATGCCCCGAGACTGATATTCATAATTTCGCCTATCGCATCTATTTCCGTCGTACTAAACTTATTAGCTCCCATTTATACCAATCTCTCTTTCTGACCTGTCCTCTTATTTACCTATCTCCAACGCCTTCTGCATCATCAACTTCATCGCATTAAAAGCGGTGACATTGGCTTCATAGGCGCGGGACGCCGACATGCTGTCAACGGTCTCCTTGACCATATCGATATTGGGCATAAGGACGTACCCATTTTCGTTCGCATCCGGATGCTCAGGGTCATACACAGGATTTAACTCCGTTTGGTCATCCAAAATCATGGTTGCCTTTACGCCCCCCGGCCTGGCTCCGTTTGCGGAAGCCGACTGCAATGCTTTTTTAAATTTTTTGTCCTGCACGGACTGCATGACTACCATCTTTCTTCTGTAAGGCCCACCGCTCTCGGTTCTCGTGGTCTCCTGATTGGCAATATTATCCGAAACCACATCCAGCCGCAGTTTTTGGGCCGACATTCCGGAAGCCGGAATGTTGAGTGAACTCATAAAAGACATATAACCGTTCCCCCTGTCATGCTCCAACAATGCTGTTTACGGTTTTTAAAATACGGTCCGCCTTAAAAGGCTTTACGATGAAGTCCTTTGCACCGGATTTAATCGCATCAATGACCATGCTCTCCTGTCCCATTGCGGAACACATCACCACGGTTGCATCCGGATGTTTTCCCTTGATCGCCTTGAGGGCCTGCAGGCCATCCATGTTGGGCATGGTAATATCCATGATCACCAGATCGGGATTGACCTTTTCATACTCCTCCACCGCCATCGCGCCGTCGGAAGCTTCCACCACGTCCGTGTAGCCGCCCTTGGAAAGCGCATCCTTGACCATCATTCTCATAAATGCTGCGTCGTCAACTACCAGTATTTTAGCCATACTCTCATACCTCGCTTACTATATTATTTGCATCTATTGATACAGCGGATTTAAAGTCATCCGTCTGCATTTCCGGTTCATCATCCGCCTCAAAATCCAGACGGTTTTCAATTTTGACGGCAACCTTTTTATTGCTGACACCAAGCTGCCCCTCAAACCAAGGCTGTTCTTCCACAAAAAGACGGATGGTGGAATTCTGCGGCTTATTCAAATTGATTACGTCGCCCACTTTCAGACCGTAGATATCGCCCATGGACATCTCCGCACTGCCAAGTTCCGCTTTCACGGTCAGAACAGAATCGCGTATCTTATCAAAGATCACCTTCTTCACATCAGGAAGCGCATTCTCATATTCGTCTTCCGTGCGTTTATGGTTGTCAATCGTTGAGAAGATTCCCATCAGCAGTTCTTCCGGGATACAAATGCTCAATCTCCCCGTTTCCTCCTGCAGCGATACATTCAGCATAATGATCACCACCGTTTCATCCACACCGATCGTCTGGTATAGACCGGTATTATCCACGATGCGGTCAACCCTCGGCGAAATGCGCAGATAACTGCTCCACGCATCCTGCATACTGGTCGTCAGGTATTCCATCACTTTACGGTATAACGGCATCTCCAGTTCCGTATACACATAAAAAGAATCAATATCCTCGTCTACCTGGCTTCCGCCCAGCATCCTGTCTATCAGGTTCACCATCAGCGACGGACTCATATGCATCAAAATGGGGGGAAGTTTCCCCACATTTTCCGGTACCTTGACATCCACCAACGTCAGCATATCCGTCTCCGCCAATGCATTACTGTATTCATAATAACGCTGTTCTTCCACGGTGACAACCTCCATTTCGCTATTTGTGCGAAAAAGGCTGTTTACCTGTGAGGAAGCGATCCGGCAGTAGTTGTCATAGACACCCTTCAAAATCCGCAGTCTGTCTTTTGTAAATTTCTTCGGACTGTAAAAATCATAAAGCCGGAAGGATTTTTCTTCCTTCGCTGCGGTTTCCTCTTGTTCCTGGGTGTCCCCACCGCCCTGCATCGAACTCAGCAGCGCATCTATCTGACTTTGTGTTAAAACATCAGCCATGCCGTCACCCCATGCTCCATCTGTTTATTCTCACGGCTCATTCCGCCTCCACGTTCTCTGACATCCATCCGCCATAAGTATCGCTGCCGTAAACTTCTTTGTAATAGGAACTCAGGCTTCTCTCCACCGAACCGGTTTCCGTAATCAGGATCTCCGCCCTCCGGTTATGCGCCCTGCCTTCCGCCGTCTCAAACGTGTCAATGGGCCTGAACTGCCCAAACGCCATGCCTACCAGCCTGGCGGGTTCAATGAAATCCCGCATCTGGATATGCGCCACAATCTGCGCAGACCGCTCCGCCGCCAGCACCCTGTCCGTCATCACATTATTCGGCCTATCCGGCGATCCCTGCGAAGTATGCCCCAGTACCTGAATCTCTTTGATCTGGCTTGCCGCCGGTATCATGGCATCCACAAAAGCGTCTAAGACCACTTTCCCCTCTTCCTTTAAAGTGGGGCTGTTCCCGTCAAAAAACACCTGATCACGGAAGGAAATAAAGGTATATCCGTCACCCTTGCTGATGGTCACCTGATCCTGCACTCCAAGATTCTGCGCCGCTTCCACCAGCGCCTCATAGATATCCTCAAAATCCACTTCCTCCATCATCCCTGAACTGCTTTCCGCTTCCGTCTCCACGCCCATGGTTTCCTCGCCCTGCGCGTGCGGTGTCTCCAGCTGTTCCCGGGCATCCGGGTTCAAGCTCATGACCAGATTGATCCATTGCTGTTGATCCACTGACGAAATGCTGTAGAGCAGAACAAAAAAGCACAACAGCAATGTCACCATGTCGCCATAGGTGTCCATCCAGCTTCCCTGTTCCTCATTTTTTTTCTGTCTCTTCATATTACCACCTGTATCCGTCCGGCAATCCTGTCAACCGGGCCCGGCTTTGTTATTCTTCTGCCTTGCCCTTTTTGCCGCCGCCGTTCATATACTTGTCCTGCCTCTTCTGTGAGAGATAGGAAACCAGCTTTTCCCGCAAACTCTTCGGATTGTCCCCGCCCAGTATGGATATGACGCCTTCCACAATGATCTGCCGGTAAAGGATCTCTTCGTCGTTACGGATCCTCAGCTTTTTCGCAATCGGATTAAAGATCAGGTTTGCCAGAATACAGCCATAAAATGTGGTTACCATTGCCGTAGCCATATTTGTCCCCAGGGAAGAAGAAGAGCCTTCCGACAAATCCATGCTCTTCAACATGTTGATCAGGCCGACCAGCGTACCGATCATACCGAACGCCGGGGCAACGGAACCGCCTCTTTCGTAAATGCCGGCTCCCGCGTCATGTCTGGCATCCATCGCGGCGATTTCTTCCTCCAGAAGGCTTCTCACTTTCTCGGTCTCCATCGCATCGATTACCAATAAGATTCCCCTTTTAAAGAACGGATCCTTAATGTCTTTGGACTGTTCTTCCAGCGCAAGCAAACCGTCCTTTCTGGCAATCTGCGCCAGATCCACCAATTTGGTGATGACATCCTCCGGTTTAAAGGCGTTTCCTTTAAACAGAATCGCCATGTGACGCCCCATGGTCGCCAACGTCTTTAGGGGGAATGACGCGATAATCGCCGCGACCGTACCGCCCACCGTGATCAATATACTGGCCGGATCGATAAAGTTCCCGATGGAACCCAACCCGATTGCCTGCACGATCAGTACAATTCCGATTATTATGCCAAGGATTGTTGAGATATCCATTTACCTGACCTCCAGTTTGTTCTCCCCGGGCTTTCCTGTCCCTGCTCGCTTTTCCATTTACATACGCCCGGTTTTATCCCTTTCTGCCTACAGCTCGGCAGCTTCCTCTATGCCCTGTCTGGTGACAGCCTTTCCGAAAATGCGGCGTTCGTATTCCACCACCCTGTCGATGATCTGTCTGCCGCTCTCCCGTACAATATGGTATTTACCGTTTGTCATTACCACTTTTGACTCCGGTATGGTTTCAATACATTCGATCAAATTGCAGTTGAGTAAAATGATCTCTCCGTTGATTTTGGTCAGTTCGATCAATTCCGCACCCTCCCCGTAGCGGTTCGGCCATCCTTTGGCCGCCCCCTTTGATACCTTCTCAAGCCGCCATGCCCCCAAAGCACGGCTGCAGCCCGGCAAAGCGGTAATCCTGCAGCCGCTTATCTTTTACCGATACCGGCATTAACGCTTCATGTTAACGAGTTCCTGCAGCATTTCATCCGTAACCGTAATGATCTTGGTATTCGCCTGGTAACCTCTCTGCGTAGTGATCATATAGCTGATCTCGTTGGCCAGATCGGTGTTGGACATCTCCAGATAGCCCCCTAAGATATCACCCGATGCGCTGGTGGTCTGGTTGAGGGTCGTAACGCCGGCATTGGGGCCGATGTCATAATAGTACCCCTCGTCATGCTCCAGTCCGTTCACATTCTGAATGGATACAACGCCAAGCTGTCCCAAAGTTTCTACCTTCTTGGCATCCTGGGACGGGGTCTGGATCACGGCGGTGATCGTTCCGTCTTTCTGGATGGTGATGGCGTCATAAGTATAATTGTCGCGTGCCTTAATCGCATTGCCCTTATAGTTTAACACATAATACCCGTTGGCATCCACCAGATATCCCTGTTCATCCAAGCCGAAAATACCGACCCTGGAAAGCTGAATCCCGTCTGCGGCCGTGATCGTAACATCGTTCGATTGCAGCGTACCGTCCGCATTCACGCCTCCGATAGAGCCGCCGGCCACCGGATCGTCCCCGGCAGCGCCGTCCGGCTGGGTGGTACCGTTTGCATTCCCCAGATTCTTGGTCACCGCGAAAAACGCAGGTCCGTTGATCATACAGTCCCCGCCCCAGCCGGTGGGATTCCAGTTGCCGGTGGTATAGTTCACGGAAATATACCCCACGTTTGCGCCGTAACCCACCTGGGAAGTGTTATTACCGCCGCCCTGGTTGCCGCGGTTGGCGGAACCCGCCGTCCTGGTGCGGTATGCCGCGTCCTGAATATGGGCCAGCTGGGATTTATAGCCCCATGTATTGACGTTTGCAATATTGTTGCCAAGCACATCCATTCTGGTCTGATGCGCTTTCAATCCGGAAACTCCGGCAAACATTGAACCAACCATATCTCTTCGTTCTCCTTTTCTGCTTCGCAGTCCACTGTCCTTCCCCTGTAACTTCGGACAGGGGAACCGACCTCCGTCTCCGGTCCTGTCAGATTAAAACAGTGCTGTCAATATTCGTAAAGATGTTTTCCTTCATATCCTGATAAGACACCATGGTCACTACCACATTATTGGGGACGTTCACAATAAAGGCATTTTGTCCCTGAATAATCAGCGTGTCCCTTGCTCCCTTTTGTCTGGCCGTCTCCACCGCCCTGTTGAGACCGTCCAGCTGTTCCGCCGACATCTCCCCGCTCCGTTCCGCCATCCTTGCCGCCGCATGTCTGGAAAAACGCACCCTGCCGTCCTGCTGCGTCTTTTCCCGAAGCTGTCTGGCAAATGTGCTTTCCTCTTTGACTGCCGTGAGGTTTTTCTCATGCTGCAGCCGTAGGCTTCCCACACTCGTCATGGAATTCGTACCGGTTACGGGATTTACAAAAGCCGCGGAATTGACTGGAGTTACGGAATTGATTCCATTCACCATATTTGCTCCCATCCGCCCGCTGTGGCGGGCATTCAAATCCAGGAGGTTGAAAATTGCATTTTCAATCTTTACACTCCGTCTGCCGCCCAGGCTTCCCTGCCTGCCGCTGCGGCCGTAAAAGCTTTACGCTTCTCCGGATTCCTGTCCGGCCGGATCCGCGTTTTCCCCGTTTCCTTCCGGTTCTTCTGTGCCATCGCCCTCGGAAGGTCCGTTCTCCGGCTTTGAAACGTTCTCACCCTGTGAGCCGTCCACTTTGTCATCCCCGCCGGCCTGCCCCACATCCGCACCGGAATCAGTGGAACTTCCTTCCTTGTCCGCACCTTCGGCCTTGTCTTCCCCACCTTCAGAACCGACCTTATCCGGATCCTTATCCTCCCCGTCCACGTTCCCGGGTTCCTTTTTCTCATCCTCACCCGGTTCTTTAGGACCGTCGGGTTTTTCGGGATCCTCTTTGTCCTCCGCCAGCGGAAGCTTCCCTACCGATACAAGCTGATTGAGTTCATAGCGCTTCCCGTCTATAAAAAGCGTCGGGGGATTTGCCGTAATATTAACGCCTTCCACCACACCGCTTTTAAACTCATTGGTGGCATATCCGTTTTGATCCACCAGACCGACCGTCACTTCCTTGCCGATCATGGATGCCGCATAAGTGATGTAACTCATCTGGTTCAGCTGCGTAATCGTCTGGATCATCTGGGTCTGCACCATCTGGGCCATCATCTCACTGGTGTCCATCGGATTGTCCATATCCTGATATTTCAGCTGCGCGGCCAGAAGCTTATAAAAATCTTCCATTTCCAGCGCATAACCGCCGCCGCCGCTCACCGACCTTGTAGCTGTCTGCCATGCCATACTCTGCGAGACCTGCGTATCATTGCTGACTCCATCCGGCATTTGTCCGTTCTCCTTTCCTGTTCATTTTTTGTCTGCCTACTCTGCCCTGGCAGCTGTGGTTTTCTAGACCAATCCCAGCCGAAGCTGCGCAAGAAAATCCTCGCTCCTTGGCTTTCTGCGTTCTTCATTCTGACGGTGCTGCCGTTCTTCCTGCTCCCTGCGTGCTTCCTGCTGTGCCTGTTCTTCATTGCGCTGCTGGTTTAAATAATTTTCCTCCGCCTTATCCAGCACGATACTGGTAGGACTTCCCATATTGGATTCCATAATGGAACCTAACGTACGGGCATGGGACGAAAGAAGTTCCAGCGTCTTTTCACTGGTACAAAGGATGGAAACCATTGCCTTTCCGTCCTCGAAAGAAGCTTTAATCACCAGCTTTCCAAGGTTCTCCGGTTCCAGCTGGATCGTGACTTCCTTCTGGTTGGCCAGTTTATCCGCCAAATCTTTCGGAAGCTGCGCCATGATCTCTTCCGTTTCCGCCTGCGGTTCGGCCTTTTGGGTTTCTTCCGCCGCTTGTGTCTGGGACAGTTCCCTGTTTTCCATACCGGTTGCCTCTTTGAGCATCCCGGAAAACTGTGCGCCGGTATCTGCAGCATCGTTTTCTCCCTCTTCGGAAGTTCTTTCTTCTTTGCCCGCTTTGGCCATATCCCGGACGGATCTGCCTTCCACTGCTTTGTCCGTCTGTACCGCCTGCACACCTGCCTCCGCAGCCGTCTTCCCCTGCTGCCCTTCCTGGATTTCCGCTTTCTGTGCGGGTATCGCATCGGCAACCTGCGTGGCTTTCGTCTGCAGCGCTTCCACGATGGCCCCATCCTGTAACGAACCGATACCTGCAGACATCTCTTCCTGCGGCTGTCCGGCTTCTGCCGACATCATTTGTCCCGGCTGTCCGGCTTCTGCGTCAAGCATATCCGCAAGTGATTCCGTGCCCTGACCCTGCACGGCCTGTACGTCCGTTAAAATCCCCTGGTCAATACCTTCTGCCTGCAGCATTTCAAGATTTATCTCCTGCTGCATTTGAAACAGCATCATGTACGGCGCCACATAGGCTGCTTTCTGCTGCGCGTCCGCATCTTCCACCGCAGTATCCTGCCCTTTGGCATCCTCGCTGACCGTGTCCTTCTTAGGTTTGACAGCTGCTTTTTCATTGCCGCCTGAGGATGTATTGCCAGAATCCCTGTTTGCCTGCGACACCCGGTCCATCATATCACGGTACGTATCTGAACCGCCCGACACGCTATTCGACTGGGATGCAGACGTCTGCACCGTCGGCTGCAGACTCGCCATTACATTGCTCACCATTGCGTTCTCCTCCTTTCCCTGCGGCTTTCGCCTTATATTTTTTATAGTAAACTGCCAAACAGCAGATTTACCCGCCCAAACCGGCTTTCCTACACTGCGTTTGCATGCGTGGCCGCATTCTTGACGCTGGTAAGATTGGAGACAAACTCTTCTATAAATTGTTCATCCTTTTTACGCGCCTCTTTTTCGTATTCCGTCTTTTTCTTTTCTTTGAGTCTTTCAAAAGAGGAAGTCTCCACCTTGGCCCTCACCATCTCCTGGCGCTTCTTCTCTTCCTCCTGGCGAAGCTGTGCCAATACTTTCTTCTCGGCCTCTATCTGTCTGCGGATACTGTTTAAGTACCCGTCATAGGTCAGCATCGTACTTACCGTACACCCCTGCTTCTTGCGGGCTTCAAACTCATTGCGGCATCCGGCAAACTCCGCATTCAAATCATTAACCTTTTGCTCCTGCAGCCTGACGCGCTGTGCAATCTGGCTGTACTCGTTGCGCAGATTATTCTCCACCTGTTCTTTATAATCCAATACCTTGTCAAGGGAAAAGACAAATTTCTTCATCACACAAACTCCTCTCAAAAGAGTCTATTCCATCTAAGTTTTCAAAAGACCTTCCGGTTCCATTTTATCCTTTTTTCTGTCCGCCCCTGTCGCCCTTTCCGCCCAGAATGCGGTTCATTTCTTCTATAATTTCCTCATAGGAAAACTTTTCCCCGACCTTCTGCATCAAAAAGTCATTCACCTGACCAATCTTGGAAATCGCATAATCCAATTTGGAATTCGTTCCCGCTTTATAGGCGCCGATGGAAACCAAATCTTCGTTCTGCTCATATATACTCAAAATATTGCGAATGCCGGAAGCCGTATCCTGATGTTCCTGCGATACGATACTGGTCATCAGACGGGAGATACTCGCGCCGATGTCAATCGCCGGAAAATGTCCGGCGTTCGCCAGCTTTCTGGTCAGTACAATATGTCCGTCCAAAATACCCCGCACCGTATCCGCCACAGGTTCGTTGGTATCGTCCCCCTCCACAAGCACCGTATAAATACCGGTGATGGAGCCTTTCTCAAAGTTGCCGCTCCGTTCCAGAAGCTTCGGAAACTCCGCATAGATGGATGGTGTATAACCCCGGGCCACAGGCGGTTCTCCGGTTGCCAGGCCGATTTCCCTTTGTGCCATGGCAAAACGGGTAAGGGAGTCCATCATTAACAGAACATCCTTGCCCTGATCTTTAAAATATTCCGCTATGGTCGTTGCTACCAAAGGACATTTCATGCGAAGCATGGCCGGCTGATCCGAGGTCGCCACCACCAAAACGGTGCGCTTCATTCCCTCTTCCCCCAAGTCCTTCTCGATAAATTCCAATACTTCCCTTCCGCGCTCCCCCACCAGCGCGATCACATTGATATCCGTTTTTACGTTTCTCGCAATCATTCCCAACAGGGTGCTCTTTCCCACGCCGCTGCCTGCAAAAATCCCGATACGCTGTCCCTTTCCGATCGAATTGAGTCCGTCTATCGCTTTGATTCCAAAATCAAGACGTTCCTGAATCCTCGGGCGGCTCAGCGGATTGACCTTCGGGCTTTCCACATAATAGTGCCGCGAAGAATCTATAGGGCCTTTGTCATCCATCGGCTCCCCAAGCGCGTCAATTACACGCCCCCGGAGCGCTTCCCCTACCGGAATCTTCAAACGCTTTCTGGTATTGCGCACGAAGCTGCCCGCACCGATCCCGCTCATATCATCATAAGCCATGAGCTGCATCATATCCTCTTTAAAACCCACTACCTCGGCAGGCACCTGTTTCTTCAGATCTTCATTGTAAATCATGACGATATCGCCGATGCTGCCCATTCCCCCGGAAGCCTCCATGGACATTCCCACGATATTCTCGATTTTTCCGATATGACTCACCGTTTCAGAACCCGAAATAAGCTGTGGCAAATCCTTGAGCATGGCAGCACCTCCTTCCCATGGCAATCCGTCAAATACTACAACCTGGCATTCTCCAAAATACCCCTGATATTCTCCAACTGTGTTCCCACGCTCACATCAATGATTTCACTGGGAAGTTCAATAATACAGGTTCCCGGCTCCTCGTTCATAACCACTATTTTCACATTATCCGAAAGCTTTGTCAGTTCATGCAGCAATTCCGTGTCACCCTGCACATTTAACCCTGTCCCGCTGCGGCCCACATAAATTTTAGCCCAAGCCACTTTCTTGAGTTTTTCCGTACTGACGACAATCATCCGTTTTATAATCTCGCTGCTGGATTTTAAGCTGGTCTGAATGATTTTCTCCGCAACGGCAAGGGAAATATCCTTCAGGTTATCCAGATATTTCTCCAATACCTTATTTTTCTGGTTTCCCATATCCCGGATTGTCTCTGCAATATGGTTCTGCAGATCATCCAGTTCCTTTTGGCAGGCCTCCCGGTGGCTCTCCATCGCTTCCCGTTCCCCGTCGGCATACCCTTCCGTATACCCTAAGCGCTTTCCTTCCTCAAAACCGTCCTTTCGGCCCTCCTGCCTCGCTTCTTCGCGCAGCTTCTCCGCCTCCGCTTTGGCCTGATCCAAAATCTGTTCCGCCGTGGTGATCTTTTGCCGGTACTCCTCCTCCATGGCTTCCCTCCAGCGGTTTTGCCGGCTTTCCTCGGATTCTTCTGGCCCTTTCGCCTCCTCCTCCGAAGCCTCCTGCGTCTCTTCTTCCTCTACGGGAGCACAAGACGCCTCCACCCCGAATTCCTGATAGCCGACATAAGGTTTTACCTCCGCTTCGGTTACGGTTGCGATATTTTTATCAAACAACAATATCATCCTTGCCACCCTTATTCGTGATCAGTTCTCCCATTTCCTCCAGTCGTCTTATGATATTCACAATACGCTGCTGTGCTTCTTCCACATCACGCAGCCTCACATTGGTCGTAATTTCCAAATCGGACCGGATGGTTTCCGACATACGCGAGGACATATTCCGGTAAAACAGGGCCGTCATATCCGGGGAAGCATTCTTGAGCGCATATACGAGATCCTTGATATCGCAATCCCGCACAAACCGCTGTACGGAACGGTCGTCCATGCCAAGGATATCCTCGAACACAAACATCTTCTTGCGAATGGTATCCGCCAAATCCGGATTTTCCTTGCCCATCTCATCGAAAATTGCTTTCTCGCTGCTTCTGTCCATGTGGTTCATGANNGAACCGGGTCAGCGAGTCCATCATCAGCAGCACGTCCTTGCCCTGATCCCGGAAGAACTCGGCGATGGCGGTGGCGGTGAGGGCGCACTTGGAGCGCATCATCGCCGGCTGGTCCGAGGTGGCCACCACCACCACGCTGCGGCTGAGGCCCTCCGGCCCCAGGTCCCGCTCGATGAACTCCACCAGCTCCCGGCCCCGCTCCCCCACCAGGGCGATGACGTTGATATCCGCCTTGACGTTGCGGGCGATCATACCCATCAGGGTACTCTTGCCCACGCCGCTCCCGGCAAATATGCCGATACGCTGGCCTTTTCCTATGGTATTCAATCCGTCGATCGCCTTGACGCCGAACTCCAGCGTCTCCCGTATCGGCGGCCGGTCAAGCGGATTGATGCTGGGGCTTTCTACGTAATAGTATTTGCCCGACTCAAACGGGCCTTTATTGTCGATCGGGTGTCCCAGCGCGTCGATGATTCTGCCCCTTAAGAACTCGCCCACCGGAATCTTTAACCGCTTTCTCGTGTTGCGTACATAACTGTCGGAGCCAATGCCATTAATATTTTCGTACGCCATCAACTGTACCTTGTCATCCCGAAAACCTACAACTTCCGCAGGAATTTCTTTTTTCTGCTTCTCGTTATAGATAAGAACGATATCACCGATACTGGTATTGCTGCCGGATGCCTGCATGGACATCCCGGTGATATTCTCTATCTTTCCGATATAACTGATTGTCTCGGCATTCAGAATCATCCCCGGCAATTCCTTAAGCATATTATCTGGCTCCTTTATAATCTGGCATTATTCATGATCTCACGTATATTCTCAAGCTGCGTTCCCACGCTCACGTCGATGATCTCCTCCGGACGCTCGACAATGCATGTGCCTGTCTCTTCGCCCTCCATGATAATGATCTTCACTGTATCGGAGAGATTACTGAGCTCCTGCAGGAATCTCGCGTCTGCATTGATATCCCGCCCGATCTCCTGGGTAGCGCCGATATAGATCTTCGCCCATGCGCTTTTTTTCAGCTTTTCCGTCGCCGCCAGAATCATACGTTCGATCACCCTGGCGTTGGAACGGAGACTGGTGCGTACGATCTTCTCGCCTATAGCGAGGGAAACTTCTTTCAGATCATCCATATATTTTTCAAGAGTTTTAGCTTTCTGTGTCTCTACATCCGCGATACAGGCCGCCAGCATGTCCTCAAGCTCCACAATCTTATTCTGATAGATCTCAAGCCCCTCTGTCTCGCCTTCCCGAAAGCCCTCTTCATGGCCGGCTCTCCTGCCGGCCTCAAGCCCTTCCTCGTAAGCCTCATGCTTGATCCGCTCCGCGGCGTCTCTCGCATTCTCCAGAACCTTTTCTGCCTGCAGCATCATCTCATCCATCTGACGCTGCCACTCTGCCTTCTGCTTTTCTTCCTCCGAAGCTTCTTCACACTCCATGCTGTCTATATCGTCTTTTGCTTCCAGAATGTTATCAATCTCTCTCTTTACATCGAACAGCGGATACTCGAAGGTGCTCTGTATATCCTCCGGCGCCTGCGATGTCTTCACTACTCTATACAATGATCTCGTCCTTTCCGCCCTTGTTAATTACCAGTTCTCCTTCTTCCTCAAGCTTCCTGATAACGCCGACAATACGTGACTGCGCCTCTTCTACATCACGCAGCTTTACATTGACTGTAACCTCCAGGTCTGACCTGACCTGCTCCGCCATACGGCTGGACATATTGGAATAGAATGCGGCCAGGATCTCCTCGCCTGCGCCCTTCAGTGAGTATACGACATCCTTCATATCGCAATCCCTGATGAAACGCTGGATAGACCTGTTGTCCATCGTAAGGATATCCTCGAACACGAACATCTTCTTTCTGATCTCTTCGGTAAGTTCCGGATCGTCCTTGCCCATCTCGTCGAAGATGAACTTCTCGTTGCTTCTGTCCATGTGGTTCATGACGTCCGCAATATAGTCGATACCGCCGATGGTCGTAAAATCGGTAGTCAGGATGTTGTCGAATTTCTTGCGCAATCCGCTCTCCACCAGTTTGATCGCCTCCGGGGAAGCGCTCTCCATGGTAGCAATGCTCTCCACCACCGCAATCTTTTTATCGTCCGGCAGCCCCGCTATTACAGACGCAGCCTGTTCGGAATCGGTGTAGGAAAGCACCAGGGCAATTGTCTGCGGTCTTTCATGCTGCAGGACGGAATACAGACTTTTGCTGTCCGCCTTACGGATAAACTCAAACGAGCGGTTTTTAAGGAATTTAGTCACCTTGGACAAGAGTTCGCTCGCCGTCGCTTCCCCGTATGCTTTTTCCAGAACCGAGCGGGCATATTCCAGCCCGCCGTCGGTCACCACCTTCTGGGTGAGACAGGTCTTGTAAAAATCATCAAGGGCGTATTCCATCTGCTCACTGTCCATGCGGCCCATTTTAGCCACTTCCACAGTCAGCCTCTCCACATCCTCTTCACCCAGATATTTATAAATCAGGGAGGCTTTATCCGCGCCCAGCGCAACCACTACCGCCGCCGCTTTCTGTTCAGGGGTCAATAATTCTTTAGACTCTTCACTCGCCATTTCGACCTCCTCCATTCAGCCAATCCTTCAAAAGCTGTGCCGATATCTCCGGATTCTGTTCGGTGAAGTCACGGACCTTATCCCGGAGATCCTGTGTTTTCTCATTCTGGAGTTTCATAATCTCCGGATTTTTCTCCGCCTCTACCGTAATGACAGGCACTTGGGCAGCCGCAGCGGCTTCCGCTTCCTCCTGCAGCTTCTTTTTCTTCTTACGCTTGCGTCTCAGGACAATAATCAAAATCAGCAGTAGCAGAAGAAGCAGGAAGATCGCAGCTGCCACGATCCAATACAGCGGATTGGAAAGCAACACCCTCACAAACTCCAAGTTTGTATCCACAACGGGCTCCGGCACGGAATTGTAGAAGGAAGCGCTTGCCACCGTTATCTTGTTTTCCGCTTCATTCGCGTATATGCCGGCCGCATTTGCCGTCAGGCTCCGCACCTCTTCCGCCGTAAGGTCGCCGAAATCCTTTCCGTTCACAATCACGGATACCGTCAGGTCTTCCACCGCACCGGCGGGTACCTGTCCCTGTTCCTTGACATGATTGATGGCAAACTCCCGGTTCGCACTCATGCTGGAAAAAGAAGTGTTTCCGTTATAACCGCTTCCCGCATACTGGGTAATGTCCGAGTTCGTCTCCGTTCCGACCACACCGCCGTCCCCTGTAACGCCCTCGCTCATTTCTTCGCTGACTTCTTCCTTTTGGATAATACCGGTCTTGTCATTCTCGTCGATCTTTTCCGGCGTATAATATGTAAGGGTCTCACGGACCAGTTCTTCCATATTAATCTTACATTTGACCGAAACGCGGACATTACCGGTACCATAAATCGGCTCCAGTATGTTAATGACCTTAAACGCGACCTCGTTTTCCACCATCCGCGCGATCTCGCTGCTGTCCGCGCTGCTCTGCTCCGCTTCCATATACAAAGCGGAAAGATCAAGTCCGGAATTGCTGTCGATCACGGCAACATTCTCCATCTCCATCCCGGCAATGCTGGTGGCTACCAGGCGCTGGGCCGCCGCGACCTGCTCTGCGCTCAGGGATTTTCCTTCCTCCATGACCACCGTGACGGAAGCACTGGGATCATTGAGCATGGACGAATCCTGCAGCACATATTTACGGGTCTCGCCAAGCGCTATATTAACCTTGGCATCCTTGACCCCCTCAAACAGACTGATGGTTCCCCCGATGCGATCCTGCAATTCATACACCTTGAAGGTCTGCTTATCGGAGTCCGTCGTCATGCCCTTTGCATTATTGATAAAAGTACTATAGGCAAAAGCATTCTTCGGATATCCGTTCATGGCAAGTCTCGCCCGTATCTCATCCTCCTGCTTTTTGTCCACCAATACGTCCCCGTTATCCTTGTACTGGTAATCTACGCCCTGTTCCTGAAGCTGAGTGACGATCTCCGCAGCTTCCTCGGCAGTCACGCCAGAGTATAGAACCGAGTATTCCTTATGATTCAATATCAGCGCCAGTATAACCGAAAAAACAAGAATCGCCGCAATCAGGACAAGAATAATCTTCTTGCCCTTTTTCCCGACCTTGGCTTCTACTTTCCCGTTTACCTCCTGCGCTTTCTTCTTAACATCTTCTACGTTCATGCCGCTTCCCTTCAGGTTCCAATCACTCCGCTATTAAACGTTCAACCGCATCAATTCCTGATAAGCTTCCAACGCTTTATTACGCAGGTTCATCACCATGTCAATCGTCAGCTGCGCATAGGAACCGGCAATCATGACAGTCTGCGCATTCTCGATCTGCCCTGTAGCCAATAAATATTTTTGCTTGTCAAAATTTCGCTCCGCTTCGGCCGCCTCATTCACCATGGAGCGAAACACGTCCCCAAAGGAAGAAACCGGATTCTCCTGCTCCGTCTGCGTCGCTTCCGTAAGTCCGACCCCGCGCTGATATTTTAGTTGTGTAATGGGTGTCATAAATAACTCATCCATGTTAAAAACCTGCCTTCCGAATTATTCTCAACTCTGCCTGGAGATACCACAACGCACCCCTGCCATTATATATGAATTAGTATAAATCGTCATGTCCGAAAATGCAACCATTTACTCGGAATTTGTCAGAATTTGACACTTTCTTAACAATAAAGCGAAATAGCAATTACATTTTTCCCAAAATGCACAAAGCCATCATATCCGGTAGAAATGACAGCTTTGTCTTTGGTTAATTTCCTCTAAGTACCGTGCGGAAGCGGGTAATGTCTTGGTTGATTACACTTAACATATACTGGTATTGATAACTGTTTCTTGTCATCTCTATCATCTCGTCCGTGGCATCCACCGTGTTCCCGTCGAGCCGCTCCCTATGTCCCTGAATCTCATGATACTGACTTGTGAGGTTTCCGATTGACTTTGCGTAATCGCTGCGCTCCCGGTTCCCAACCTTCTCCATCTCGCGGCGGATGGCATCCTCAAAAGTCACATACTGTGCTTTATAATTGGGTGTCTCCACGTTGGACAGGTTATTGTTGATCGCCTCCTGCCGCTGCCACACAAAATCCAGTACCTTTGACATAAACGGAATGGCGTTTCCAAAAATATTGTCCATGCTTTTCCTCCTTTCTTTTTATATGCTGCTGATTTCTGAATATACCTTATCCAAAACGAATGTTGCCAAACGCTGCCGCCGGCCGCATTTGCCGGCAATTACACATCCTCATAAATCGTCACCGCATCATAAGCGCGGATCTCCTGCTGAAAAGCGGCGGTCTGCCCGTTTACCTTTAAAACCACCGGCGCTTTTACATGATCAAAATCCAACCCGGAATATTGCAGCAAATCCATCAGATAATAAGGCTGACCGTCCTCCTTGCGCGGCAAAAACATTGGCTGGCCGTTGAGTTCCACAAACAGCCCCCCCACGGGAACCGCCGTCTTTGCCTGTCCCGGGATCTTTTCCGGTACGCCCTGCGGCTTTTCCGTTTTTCCGTCCGGTACACGCTCCCGGCGTTGCTCCGGCTCTGCCGGAAGCGTTTCCTGTATCGGAGTCTGCAGACCGGCCGCAGGGGTTTCCGTTCCCAGGCTGTTTCCCGGCCCCTCCGCCGTTTCCGCCCCCGGACTGCCTCCCGGCACTTCCGCATTTTCCGCTTCCGGATCCTCCCCCGGTGTTTCCGCCGTTTGCGCTTCCGAACCATTCCCCGGCCCTACCGCCCCAGATACGTCCGGCGGTGCATCGGCCGTTTCCCCAGGCAGGATACCGGCATTCTCCCCATGCGCCGCATCATCAAAACCGTTCCCGAATTCCAGTTCCACCGCATCCCCATATTTCAGTTCGTAATCACGGGGAACCGCAATTCCATTCACATGCCAGGCACAGACATCACCCTCCACAGGCAGTTCAAAAAGCCGCACCCGCGCAGGCCTCCCGCTCAAGGCCGGTGAAAAAGTGATCTCATCCCCCGCATGTACCAGATCCGACAGTGCGGCATCCGCTCCGTTGATCCGCATTACGGCCGCCTGGGCCGGTTCCCCGTAAAAAGCCATCCGCTCCCCGTTGACCGTGACAATGACATTCGCCCCGTTCCGGCCGATCATATCCCGGTAACGATACCCGTTCATCATCAGAATATCCGACAAATGCAGCATTCCATTGCTGAAAAGCTTCGCCCGGCTTCCGTTTAAACGCACCGAAAAACTGTCGCTCACCAAATTCAGTCCGGCGGAAACCACAATTCCCAAAGGAGTGGCAAATTCCGGATTATCCAAATCAAATTCCCCCGAAACCGCATTAATGGAATAATAACGTCCCGCAACGGAAGCCCGCTTGGGCGGAAGCCCCAAAAACTCGGTAATTTTCTCGGAAAGACCTACCATCCGGCTTCCTCCTCCCGCCAGAAAAACCGCCGAAGGCGGACCGCCGTTCACTTCCAGAATTTTATCGGCAATCTCCCTGGAAAGCTTCTGCACCGCCTCCTCCAAAAAACCAAGTACATCCTC
>DERU01000225.1 GCA_002361095.1 Lachnospiraceae bacterium UBA3332 | reverse complement strand
ATCGCTGCGCGCTAGAGCGTGCAGCGATGGGGCGGATTGCGTTACGGCTGAGACGGATCTGAATAGAGGCCGGCGATTTTTTTCATGCAGATCCAATAGTTTTTTTCGCTGGCATATTTGGCTTGTTGCACTTTGACGGCAAAATCGGTCTGACCCGGCAGATAGTCCGCGCGCACGCGGCCCGGCTCCAGACAGCGGCCTACTTCCTTCATTTTATCTTTGGACATTCCTTGGGCGTGCAGGCTGTCCAGCAGCCGGGAGGCGGCTTTGTCATAGCGTGGATTTGTAAATATTTTATTATATGTATCATAGGTAAGGTCAAACAGCCTGGCTTGTCTGCTTTTGGGCAGATAACAGCTGTCCTCCGTGGTTTCGGCTATATGCAGATAGTACAGGGAAGCCCTGTCTTTGCCCTCTTTCCGGCGGATAATGCGGCCCAGCCGCTGGATGCGCTGGCGCTGTGCGGAGGTTCCGGAGAGGATGATACCGATGGATGCGTCAGGAATGTCTACGCCTTCATCCATGGATTTGCAGGTGATCAAAATACGAACTTCCCCGTTCCGGAACCGTTCCAGCGCATTCCGATTTGCCTGTTGTCCCAGCCGGGAATGGCAAATCCCTGCCTTTTGGCCGTATTGTTCTTGTAAAATCCGGTACAGCTGTTTCGCCTGGTCGATCCGTTCTCCGAAAATCAGGATTTTTTCACCGGCAGGGAGCAGCTTTAACAGGCTGCGGACGCATTCGATTCTCGCCTGGGCCAGACAGACCAGGTTTTTTCTTTTGAAAGAGAGGTTTAAGTAGAGGGAGGCGGCTTGGGCCGTTTGGGTATCTTTGTCCTGCGTCAGGCTTTTGAGTAAGTCATAAAATTCTTTGTACCCAAGATCCGTCAAACCGGGATGTCTTTGCATAAGGGTACGGCGCAGGAGGAGCATCCGGTCGGAGAGCGCACCATATTCCTCCTGTTCCGTTTGGGAAAAGGAAAGACCGATATGGTAAATGTCATAGCGGCATACCGTTTGGAGGGCGGCGGCCCGGTCTATGGAGTATGTGTATATTTTCCTGCCAAGGGCAAGGGAAAGATTGCGCAGGGACTGTCCGGCGGGCAGCGTCGCGGAGAGTCCCAGGGAGAAAAACTGACCCGGATAGGAGTCCAAACGGGGGGCAAACTCAAAAATCAGGCGGTTTTGTCCGCTTTCATAGCGGTGACATTCGTCCGCAATCAGCAGGACGGCATATCCTTCCCGGAGGTCGGACAAAATTTGTCTGGCCAGTTCGTAGCGGGCGGAATTGATGATGTAAATCATATATTTGGAGTTTATGGGGCAGGACAGACCGCCGCCGCGCAGTCCGACGGAATGGGCATCCGGCTCGTCCTCCGTTTCCCGGGGAGCGGAGTTTGCAAGATAGTCCTGTAAAGCGCGGTTCCACTGGTGCAGGAGTGCGGCGGTGGGAACGACGATTTTGACCCGCAGCCGACGGTTCAGTTTCCGCTCCAGGCGGGCTGTGCCTGCCAGAGCCAACCGTGTTTTCCCCGAGCCGGTCGCAGCCTGCACCATGCCCCGTCCTCCGTTGGCCAACCACCGGTTCAGACATTCTTCCTGCCAGGAATAGGGCATATCGCTATTTACTTTCTGTGTTCCTGTATTTTCCATGGCAACCTCCGTTCGGGAGCGCTTTTTCCCTGATTATTATTATAGGATATTCTGCAGGCCGGGACAAGCCCTTATCGTGTTGCGGCTTGGCCCAAGCCTTTCCCCATTTCGTGAAGAGTAACCTGTTACACTGCAACAAGGCGGAGGGAATAAAAATTTGGTTGAAAACCCAAGGGGTTTCGTATATACTGACAATAGGATTGGTTAGGCTTTCAGAAACGGGAAGCCGGATAATTTACTTACATGGGAATAAAGGGAGCGGAACATGCATTACGAAGAATTTTATGCGGATTTGCAGCCGCAGGAGAAGTCTGTCAAGGAAGAACTGGCGGCCTTACAGAGGCTCTTTAAGGCAGTGGGACGTGAAATGACGGGCGGGGATGTCAAAAGCCTGGTAAAGGATCTGGCGGGTATGGCGGATGTGGCCGCAGCCCTACAGGAGACATTGGAGAAGATGCAGGAAACAGCGGCCGGTTTTGACGCGCAAGGGTATTTTGCAGGTGGGGAATTTGCGCGGCAGATGTTGGAGATCTGTGAGGAAAAAGGCGTGGATGTGCGCGGGGAGTTTCCAGTTTATGAGATGTTTCCGTACCGGGTCAGACTGGACGTGGATAATCAGGACATTTATATGGATCGCAAGAAAGTGCAGTGCATGCGTCCGGCGGCCTTTGTGGACACCGTGAAGGCAGGGCAGGAAAAACTCAATAAAGTATCCTTTAACGGGCCGGCTTTTGCAGGGGAACTGGCGGATGCCTATGACCTTGCGGTTCTGAAATTAAAGAAGCGGGATGGGTCGGATATTTATCTCACCAGCCTGTACAAATTTTTGGCGCCTATGAGCCGTTTCCGGAAGGACTATGACCAGCAAAGTTATGCATTTGATTTGGCCAGACTGTATGCGTCCGGAATTGAAGAAACCAAGAACGGCAGAAGGTTTCAGTTTGGACCCAGCAGGATCGGGAATAAGGCTATCCGGATTTTGGACGGGGAGGGGAAGGAACAGTATCTTGCCACCATCCGTTTTTTCAGGGAGTCAAGCATGTAGTGTGCGGCAGCCGGTTTTCATGCGTGGTGGCGCGCCGGTCATGACGCATGCCGGTTTGGATGAGGACATGTCCGCTAAGGCGGGCCGGGGGTACGGCATATGATAGAGGAATGCGACAGAGACGCTGTGACGGGGACAGCGGAAACGGATTTGTTTTCGGCTGCGCCGGATGGGGAACTTTCCTGTGGGGTTGGGTTTCTCACCGATTTTTGGAAAGAAAAATATCTGCAGGAGTACATAAAGGACGGAGGCAGTAAAATAAAGTTTGTTACCGGGCGCAGAGGGAGCGGGAAAAGTCATTTCCTGCGGCTTGTCACCGGCATTGCCCGCAGGGAAAATTATAAAACCGTCCATTTTTCCGCAAGGGATGTATGGCTGCATGATTGCAGGGAAATGTATGTGGAGATTTTCCGCCAGTGCGATATCATGGATTGCCTGGAGGCGGCCAGCCGCCGCCTGATCCGGGAGATGGGATTTGACAGCCGGGAGATTCCGGAGGGAATGAAATTTATGGATTTCCTTTCCCAGAGCGGAATGGGGGATGCGCTTACCAAGCGGGAAATCCGGGCGCAGCTAAAGCAGATTTTTTTGGATAATCCGATGTTGGATAACAATTTTGCCCTGGCCTGCAGCATGCTTGCGGGAAGTATTTTGGGTTATCCGCTTTTGGAAGAGTCCAACAGGGAACTTTTGCTGGCATGGCTGGAGGGGGACAGGAATGTGAAGCTTTCCCAGTTGCGCGCATTGGATTTTTATCCCAGCCGGATTACCAAATATAATGCGCGCCATATGCTGCGTTCCCTGGCGGAGGTAATTCATATGGGCGGCTATTGTGGTCTTTTGGTCACCGTGGACGATATGGAGGTTTTGGTCAGCCGTTCCAGCCTGGAGCCGATTCATTATACGAAAATGAAGCGGGAGGATACGTATGAGAGTATCCGGCAGCTGATCGACGATATCGACAGTATGCAGCATATTCTGTTTGTGTATGCGTTCGGACGGGAATTGATGGATGACGAAAATGCCGGGCTCAAGTCCTATCAGGCGTTATGGATGCGGATTCAGAACGAGATTGTGGGGGAGCGGTTCAACCGTTTTGCGGATATGGTGGATTTGGATCGTCTTGCGGCGCAGGAGTATACGCCGGAAGTGGTGGCGGCCATTTCAAAGAGCATGGCGGATCGTCAGAAGAATGCTGCGGCTGCCGCGCTGGACAAAGAAGCGGCGCAGGAGATTCTGCGGCAGGCCCACACCGGCGCAATCGGGGTGCCGCTGCTGATTCGGAACGCTATGCAGGGGGTAAATGCCGATGTATGATAAGCAAGCAAGACATATTATAGAAGCGCTGCGTTCCGGAATTCCGTCCCGCGCCGTTGGGCAGTATTTCAGCGAAGCGCGGCCCAGGATCATGAAAGAGATTTCCGGACGGCTGGACTTGATATGCGAACAGGGAAAATCCAACGGGATGGTGATCAGCGGAAAGTATGGCGAGGGAAAGACCCATCTGCTCAACACGGTATTTAACCTGGCCCAGTCAAACAACATGGTGGTATCCTATCTTTCCCTGGGTAAGGAAACCCCAATGGATAAGTTATATTTGGTCTATCAGAAAGCGATTCGCAATACATATCTGCCCAAGAGACGGCAGCCGGGATTTATGCAGGAATTGGGAAAAATATCGGCCAACAGTCCGGTAGCCAATGAGATGCTGCTTTATGCGGCCAAGCAGCTGGAGACGGATAAGCTGTATTATCTGTTTCGCTCTTATCTCAATACGGAGGATTCGGACGAAAAGTTTTTGCTGCAGGCAGATTTGGAGGGGGATTTTGTTTCCAACGCTTCTTTGAAAAAAACGTACCGCCGGATTTTTAACCAGCCCGTGAAATTTAACATAAATTTCACGAAAACCAAGTATTGCCAGGACTATTTTGCTTTTATGAGCCATTTGTTTTTGCAGATGGGGTATCATGGCTGGGTGCTTTTGGTCGATGAGACGGAACTGATGGGGAGATTGGGAAAAAAGGCGCGGCAAAACGCTTACCGCAATATGGCGCATTTCCTTTTGCCGAATGACAGGATGGCATCTGTTTTCAGTATTTTTGCCCTCAGCGCTTCTTATGTCGAAGATGTGATAGAGGGAAAACATGAATATGAGAATCTGGCGGCCGTTTATCCGGATGACCAGGAACCGGCCAAGACGGTGCTGGATCTTTTAACCAGGGCACCACAGCTTTTGCCTCTGACCAAAGAGGAGATTAACGGGGTTTTGTGTAAGATTCAGGATTTTCACGGAAGGGCTTACGGGTGGACGCCCGGTGTCTCGGTGGAATCTTTATTGGAGGCCACACAGTCCGGCGGCTATTTACTGCGGACAAAGATCCGGGCAGCCATCGAATTTCTGGACCAGCTTTACCAATACGGCAAGGCCGGGAAAACCGTAATCAACGAACTTGGAAGAGAGGTTTTTACGGAGGATGCGCCGTTATTGGAAGAACTGATGTAAAGCGTGGGAAGAGGCTTTGAACTGCCGGATTCTTTGCGGAATTTTTGGGTATTTGCAAAAGCGGGCGGCCGAGAAAACCGGAAATACAAATTCAAAGCGGCAAGTTTGTGTCTGCGCGGTATCCGCAAACTTTGCAAACGTAAAAACGCGCGGAAATGGAGTGAAAAATGAGGGAAAGTAAGTATCAGGGACAGGCGGAAAACAAAAAAAACAAGCGTATCGGGCGTAAGGTAGGGAATTTGGTGGCAGGTATGCTGGGCGCGGGGATCATTTTGGTTTTGCTCATTTGTGTGTACATGTTTCAAAGCCTGATTTTGCGTGTCATGCAGACAAAGTGTGTTGTGGGGACCAATATGCTGGCTTATGTACTGGAAAATTACACCGGCCCGGAAGATATGACGCCGGTGCTGGACAGTCTCAAAGTGCAGCTGGATTGCGAACTTGCGGTTTATAAGGGCACGCAGGAAGTCAATACTACGGTCATGCAGAACGGGAACCGGGTGATGGGGATGCAGCTGCCCGACAAAGTGGTTTCCACGGTACTCAACCAGGGGAAGAGTTATATCGGAAAGGCGAAAATTCTGGGTTCCGATTACATATGCTCGTATGTCCCCACCATGGATGCCAACGGAAAAATTGACGGTCTGCTTTTTGCGGGCGCTTCCCTTGCCCGTTCTTCCATGCAGACGAACATCGTGATTGTGATCGCGTGCGTGCTGAGTGTAGTGTTGATTGCAGTCTGTATTTCCCTGTTGAGCAAATTTATCAAAAAGTCTGTCACTGCTCCTCTTTCCAAACTTACGGAGCTGGCCAAGACGATGGAGCAGGGGGAACTGGAGCGTGCAGGGGAAATGGATCTTTCGCTGGCGGTGGCTTCGGACGACGAGATTGGGATACTTGCAAGATGTTTTGAAACCATGATTGATCGTTTGAAGGGATACATAGGGGAGATTTCCGATATTTTGACGGCAATCTCGGAGGGGAATCTGACGCTGTATGCGAAGCAGGAGTATGTGGGGGATTTTGCGTCCATCCGCAGATCATTGGACGGTATTCTCGAAAGACTCAACAGCACCATGGCCCAGATTATGCAGAGTACGGGACAGGTGGCCAACGGTTCCGAGCAGATGGCCAACGGCGCGCAGGCGCTGAGTCAGGGGGCTGTGCAGCAGGCGGCTTCGGTGCAGCAGCTTGAGGCGACGATGAAGGAAATTTCCGATCAGGTAGACCAGACGGCGGACAGTGCGCAGATGGCGAACCGGAAAGCCTCCGACGTGGGCGGACAGATTTTGGAAAGCAATGATAAGATGCAGAAGATGATCGGGGCGATGCAGGAAATCAACGCGAGTTCCAGCGAAATCGGCAAGATCATCAAGACGATAGAGGATATTGCGTTCCAGACAAATATTCTTGCTTTGAACGCGGCCGTGGAGGCAGCCCGCGCAGGAGCGGCCGGCAAGGGATTTGCAGTGGTTGCGGATGAGGTCCGCAATTTGGCCAGCAAGAGTTCGGAGGCCTCCCAGTCTACCACAGCCCTGATCGAGAATTCGATTACGGCTGTGCAGCGGGGCACGGAGATTGCCAACGATACGGCGGCGCGTCTGGAAGAAGTGGTTGCCGGGGCCAATGAGATTGTGGAAACCATCGGCAAAATTGCGGATGCTTCCCGCCTGCAGGCGGATTCCGTTTCACAGGTGCAGGAACAGTTGGGACAGATTTCCAGCGTGGTGCAGACCAATTCCGCGACGGCGGAGGAGAGCGCGGCTACCAGCGAAGAGTTAAGCGCGCAGGCGGGTCTGCTGGAGAAACTTGTGAAGACATTCCATTTAAGTCAGAAAAGATAAGGGTATGAAAAATGCGGTATTTTGAATTTGCGCCGGAAGGCGCGCAAGACTGCAGCGTGGCGGCATACTTACATACGGAGATGAAAAACGAAAGAAAACCCAGGGCAGGGCTGCCTGCCGTACTGATTTGTCCGGGAGGCGGGTACGGGATGGTTTCGGAAAGGGAGGGCGAGCCGGTCGCGAAGGAATATTTCGGGGCGGGTTACCACGCGTTTGTACTGACATATTCGGTGGGAGAAAAAGCGAAAGACTTTCTTCCTCTCAGGCAGCTTGCCTCGGCGATGGCACATGTCCGCAAACATGCGAAGGAATGGAATTTGGACGGCGGCAGGATTGCGGTCTGCGGGTTTTCCGCAGGGGGGCATTTGGCGGCCAGTCTCGGAACGCTGGCCGACGATGAAAAGTTTTTGGCGGCTTGGGGACGCAGGGAAAAAGTGCGTCCCAATGCCATGGTTTTGGGTTATCCGGTAATCACGGCGGACGGCTTTGCCCATGTGGAATCCGTCCGGAATGTGAGCGGTGCAGAGCAGGGCAGCGCGCAATATGCGTATTTTGGGCTGGACCGGCATGTGGATGCCGCCACGCCGCCCACGTTTTTATGGCATACTGCGGAGGATGACTGTGTTCCGGTGGAAAATAGTCTGCGGTTTGCGGAGGCCCTTTCTGCGGCAAAAGTGCCTTTTGAACTGCATGTGCTGCCCAAAGGCTGGCACGGAATGTCAGTCTGCACCGACGAGGTGGAATGTGCGGACGCTTATAACGGACGCTGGGTGGAATGGAGCATAAAATGGCTTGACCGGGTATTTTCCCATCAAAAGTAAAGGGGATATTATCTGCAAAAAGGAGGATATGGGATGGCACAGAAGGAAGATACGGGGGAAAAGCAGGGAATCCTGCAGGAATTGTCCGGGGTTTTGACCAGGGAAAATAAAAAACGTCTGTTGTGTATGCTGGCAGGGGCCGCCGTACTGTATTTCCTGGTTCCGCTGGTTTTGACGCCGTGTCCGGATGAGGTCAGGGCGAACGTGGAAGTGATCCGGCTTTTGATTTTGAATCAGGTCTTTATCGGAGTGGTGGGGTGGCATGCCAATTATTTTGCAAAGTACGGAATTTATGTTCCCATCGCGTTTATTCTGCTATTTGCGCTTTCAGAGGCGGTATTTTACGGGATGGTTACCTGGTCGATGGAAGTGGAATATATGCAGACAGGTTATATCGTATTTTTCCTGCGAAAATTTATTGCAAGGAAGATGGCGATGGACGAAAAAAAGAAGAATAAACCTTTTCCCAAGAATGTAACGGGAAGGAAATAAAAAAAAGCTTCCGGGCATCCAGTGCCGGAAGCTTTTGACGTCCGGGGCGTGGAAAGTAAAGAAGGTTGTGAAAATAAAATGAAATTTTTGAGAAAGCCATTGCAAGCGGTAAAGGAATATTGTAGCATTTTATGTAACAGTTCAGGCAGGTCTGCGCATCTACTGCGCAG
>DERU01000134.1:3088-3331 GCA_002361095.1 Lachnospiraceae bacterium UBA3332 | reverse complement strand
GGAGGGATTTGAACCCTCGCGCCGCTATTAACGACCTGCTCCCTTTCCAGGGGTGTCCCTTCAGCCAACTTGGGTACTTCTCCACATGTGCTGATCTCTATCAACGATTCTGTTTTACCGATCCAAACCGCACCGCACTCCGCAGGATATTTGTTTGAATCAAACGGAGAGAGTGGGATTCGAACCCACGCGCCCTTTCGGACAAACGGTTTTCAAGACCGCCTCGTTATGACCGCTTCGATA
>DERU01000134.1:0-2821 GCA_002361095.1 Lachnospiraceae bacterium UBA3332 | reverse complement strand
GCGCCCTTTCGGACAAACGGTTTTCAAGACCGCCTCGTTATGACCGCTTCGATATCTCTCCGGGCCACACGCAATGCGTCTTCCGTGTGAAACACGCTTTCGCCAGCGCAGAATACATTCTACCAAATACCGCCAAACTTGTCAACTATTTTTTTCCAAAAACATTTGCACGATTTTCAAATCCTCCGGTGTGGTCACTTTGATGTTTTCGTAAGAACCTTCTACCAGTTTTACGTTTTGATCCGCAAAGTGTTCCAGTACCATGGCATCATCGGTAATACGCAATCCTTCCTGTTCCCACTGGGCCTTTGTATCCATCATTTTTTGGTACGCCTGTCGGATCAGGCCAAAAGAAAATACCTGCGGAGTCTGTACCGTCCACAAAAGATCCCTTCTGGGGGTCGAGACGCCAAATCCGTTTTCGTCCGCCAGCTTGATGGTATCTTTCACCGGCATGGCAGCCGCACACGCTCCATACTGCGCCGCCGCTTCCAGACACCGCTCCACAATTTCCTCTGTCACCATCGGCCGCGCCCCGTCATGAATAAACACATATCCTTCCCGCGCCGACGCGCCCATGTCGCGCTGTATCGTAGTAAGTGCGCGCCAGACGGAATCATACCGCTCTTTTCCGCCTATAATTATGGTATCCACCTTTTGCAGCCCGTATGCATCCACAATTTCTTTCCGGCAATAGGACTGCTGCTGCGCATCCCCGACCACCAGCAAAACGGTGTCGATCGGGGGCGACTGCTCGAAAGCCCGCAGCGTATAATACAGCAACGGTTTTTTTGCGATCTCCAAGTACTGTTTCGCCACCTTGGCGCCCATGCGTTTGCCCTGCCCTGCCGCCAATACCACCGCCGTGCAAAATTTTTTATCTGCCATCCATCCGTTCCCCCAGCCTCAAATTCGGGACTGCATTCAGCTCCCAACCGTGGCGCACGCCTTTTTGGAATTCATAATACCCCGCCACGCCGATCATTGCGGCATTGTCCGTACAAAAAACCGGGGAAGGATGGTAAAATGCAATCCCATGCCGTCCGCAGGCTTCGCGCATCGCATCCCGCAAATGGGAATTGGAAGCCACACCCCCCGCCAATGCCAGTTTGTCCACTTTGTATTCGACTGCGGCATGTATGGAATGCTCTGTCAGCACATCCACCACCGCCTTTTGGAAGGAAGCCGCCACATCTGCCTGGTTTACCGGCTCCCCTTTCATTTTGCAGCCATTTACATAATTGAGCACTGCAGACTTTAACCCGCTGAAGCTGAAATCATAATCGCTGCCGCCGATTTTTGCACGGGGGAAAAAAACGGCGTCCGGATTGCCTTCCCTGGAAATCCGGTCCACCTTCGGGCCCCCCGGATACCCAAGCCCAATGGCACGCGCCACTTTGTCAAAAGCCTCTCCTGCGGCATCGTCCCTGGTTCTCCCCAAAATCTCATACTCTCCGTATCCTTTTACCATCACCAGGTGGGAATGGCCGCCGGAAACCACCAGGCACAAAAACGGAGGTTCCAACTCCCGGTTTTCTATATAATTGGCGCAAATATGCCCTTCTATATGATGCACGCCGACAAGCGGTTTGCCAGCCGCAAAAGCAATGGCCTTTGCGGCGGAAACCCCCACCAAAAGCGCTCCCACAAGCCCGGGGCCGCAGGTTACGGCAACCGCCGAGACCTGTTCCAGCGAAACTTTTGCGTCGGAAAGCGCTTTTTCCACTACCTGATTGATCTTTTCGATATGTTTTCTGGAGGCAATTTCCGGAACCACACCGCCATAGAGCGTATGCAGATCAATCTGGGAATAAATCACATTGGACAGTACTTCCCTGCCGTTTTTGACCACGGCCGCCGCCGTCTCGTCGCAGGAACTCTCGATTGCCAGTATCAAAACTTCTTCCTTATTTTCCATTTTTCACCCTATCCGTCTGTCTCATTCCCCGTCAAACATCAAATCCAATGTCCTGCCGTCCTTTGCGGCCACCGCTTCGGGAAAAATTTTACGCACGCCCCCCATAAACTCTTCCGGATGCACCAGCGACGGACTGTAGTGGGTCAGCCAAAGTCTCCGGGCCTGTGCCCTTCTGGCCATGTTGGCCGCTTCCAGAAACGTCATATGCTTATATTCCCGCGCTTTGTCCTGCTTTTCCGCCTCCCCGTACATGCCTTCGCATATAAAAAGATCGGCATCCTGCGCATTTTTGACAATGCCTTCCGTGGGCCGGGTATCCGTACAATAAGTCACTTTCAAACCTCTGCGCGCCTCCCCCATGACCATGTCCGGCGTATAGGTTTTTCCGTCCAGTTCCAGTATTTCCCCTTTCTGCAGGCGGTTCCAATAACGTTTTTCGATTCCCAGCGCCTCCGCCTTTTCCAGACAAAATTTGCCGGCGCGGTCCACCATAATGCTGTAGCCGTAACAGGGAACATTATGATTGACCCGAAATGCATTCATCCGAACCCCATCCAGCACAAACTCCTGCTCGCTTTCCCCGATTTCCGTATATTCGATGGAAAAAGGAAGTTCCGGCGCAATCACCCGCAGGGCGTTCACCGTCTTGGCAAGTCCCTTCGGCCCAATGAGAAGAAGCGGCTCTGTCCGTTCTGCGTTTCCCATCGTGAGAAGCATGCCGGGCAGGCCGCTGATATGATCCGCATGATAATGGGTAAAACAGATAATATCAATGGGCTTGGGACTCCAGCCTTTCTCCTTCAGGGCAATCTGAGTCCCTTCCCCACAATCGATCAACAGACTGCTGCCGTCACAGCGGGCCATCATGGATGTAAGCCACCGATAAGGCAGCGGCATCATTCC
>DERU01000178.1 GCA_002361095.1 Lachnospiraceae bacterium UBA3332 | reverse complement strand
CATTTCCTATCGTATAAAAAAAGATCCGGCAGCAACCGAGGCAATCCCAGAAAACTACCTGAAAGGCGGCGTAAAGGCCAAGAACGGGATCGAAAGAATTCTCTGTCCATCCTGTTGACCCTGCCATTGGCAAAACACAGGCTTCAGGAAATGGCAGCCTGCTTCCATGCAACACACAGCAATCCTGCGGCAGGAAATTAGGAAAATTAATTTGTCGTACGTTGTCGCTAATGATACGCCGCGATAACGTTGTACCGGAAATTATTGAAGTCCATTTTTCTTTGTATTGGCAGGGATTATCCGATTTATAGCGATATACCGAACGTCAAAAATGTGCCCTGCTTAAGTAAACCTTAACAAAGCGCTGCCCAGAGTCTGCACACCTGTTCGGCCGCGTCCGCTACGTTCTGTATAGCATTCCCGGGCTCCATCGCCTCCTGCGCCGTCATAGGGCCGCGCAGTATGGGGAAATAAGCGTCAATGCCCTGCGCATGGCATAAACCGGCATCTCCTGAAATACACCCCGCAAACGCCGCCACCGGTTTGCCGTATTTTTTTGCCAGAGCCGCTACCCCCGCCGGGGCTTTTCCCATGGCTGTCTGCCCGTCCAAGCGCCCTTCGCCCGTTATCACCAAATCAGCGCCCGCCAGCTTTTCCTCCAGTCCGGTTTCCCGCAGAACCAGCGAGACACCGGGCTCCAGCGACGCATGCAAAAATGTCCGCAGCGCAAAGCCCAAACCGCCTGCGGCGCCCGCACCCGGATACAAAGGATCTGCCTCCTTACAGACTTTCGCCGCAAGACAGGCATACCGGTCAAGCCAGCGGTCCATCTTTTCCACCGTCTGCGCGTCCGCTCCTTTTTGCGGGCCAAACACCGCACTGCACCCTGACGGTCCGCACAGTACGTTTTTCACATCACAGGCAACGTGGAACGAACATTCGGACAGCTGTGGAAGAACATTTTGCATCCCGACCGTTTCCAGACAGGCAAGCCCCTTGGCCCCATAAGGCACGGGCTTTTTTTCCGCATCCCAAAAATCAAACCCCAGCGCCTGCAGCATTCCTATCCCGCCGTCATTGGTGGCGCTGCCGCCGATACCGATGATAAACTTCCGGCATCCCTGCAAAATGGCATCGCGGATTGCTTCCCCTACCCCATAGGTGGTTGTATAAAGCGGATTTCTTTTTTCTGCGGGAAGCAGCGTAAGCCCCGCCGCGCCGGACATCTCCAACACCGCAGTGACCCGGTCTTGCAAAATTCCGTAGCGGCACGACACCTTTTCTCCCAACGGCCCGGTAACGACCACCTGACGGAAACTTCCGCCCATCCCTTTTGTCAGAACCTCCACCGTACCTTCCCCGCCGTCCGCCAGCGGGCACACCTGTACCCCGGCCTCCGCAAAAACCCGGCGGATTCCCGTTTCCACCGCCTGCCCCGCCGCAAGGGAAGATAAGCTTCCCTTAAAAGAATCCATCGCTATCACTATTTGCATCGTTGTCCTCCCCCGTTTCTGCTATCCTGCCTGAAAACTCCTTTGCGGTCATTATAAACAATATCTTTTCAGAACATAATATACCACGCCATGTATTGGTTGAAAAGCCATCTTTCGAACTTTGCCCTCTCCTTGCTTTCACTCCAAACGCCTGATTCCTAAACACCCATAATCACCTAAAAAATGGACGTTTCCGCTCATGAAACGTCCATTTTCTCCGCCTGTCCAATCACATGGCTGTGTATGATCTTTTGATTACCTTTTCACCTTCGTAATATTATTTCCTTCCAGCAGCCCTTCCGTCTCAAAATCCTTAAAAATCTTAAAACATATATACCGGATCAGCAGGGAAGCCTCTTCTTTATCCGCAACACAGATTCGCCCCTGCCTGTCCGTCTTAAGTGCAAGAATCTTTGCAATTTCCCGGCGCTTTTTGCCGTCCTTCAGCCTTTGCATCCGTTCCCCGTTCAAGGTAATAAATGTCCTGGAGGAAGGGTAAGACTTCGCAAAACGCAAAAAAGCTTCCCCATCTGCCAATGCCCCGGTTTCTTTCATGCGTTCTATTGACTGATCCCTGATTTTATTCATTGTTTTTTCCATATTAAACAACAATTCCACCTTAAGATTAAAAGAATAAAGCCAGTCCCCGATAATTATCATGTCCGTATCCATATACAATCTGCAGATATCGTCCGCCATCATATCCAGTTCGCCTTTCCCTGTAAACCCAAATGCAATGCTTTTCTGCTTTTGCATTTCGATCACGGGATTGGCCATTTTTATCAGCGTGATAGATGCTTCCCCTTCCCTGGCCGGTGCTCCGGTCAATATATACCCATTGTATTTGCCTGAAATCTTCCGGTCTCCCGCTTCTGCAATATCGTGTAATAGGTATTCCCAGCCTTCCCTGATAAACGGACTTTCCAAACTTATTTTATCACAGGCAACCTGTGAGTTTTCTCCCGTATACGGTTGAACCAGTTCGATTTTTCCGATCTGGTATTTGCCCACCATTTCCATGAGTTTTTCCGCATATGCCTGCAGGGTATCCCCTTTCCGGAACCGGATCTTATGGACAATATAAGGATTTCTGCTCCTCCTGTCGATTTTAAAAAAATACAGTGTCCAGCTATACCGGTTCTTCCCCGCATCCGCCACCTTATTTTCCAACCATTCTTTACTCATATGTGACCACCATCTTTCCTGCACGGAATGTTTTCCTAAGTTTCTTTTTCCTTTTCCAAGTCTATATAAACATAATTGTCAAAATCATAATATCTGATATCCCCATCAATCCTCGTGCACAAATCCCTTTTACTGATAACCAGGCTTTTGCCGTAAACATGAACGGTATTCCCAACCCTGCATTCTATATCGCACTCATACATCCTGTAGTTTCGCAGTTCCAGATATATATTGGTATAAATATTGTTGTTCCGGATACACAGGTATGCCAGCACCGAAAAATATACGCCAAACAGCATAACCCCTTTCCCCTCTGAAAAATCAAAGGCGACCATCGGCAGAATATAGGCAAGCAAAAATTCTGCCGGAAGCTTATTGATCCGCGCCACACGGAGCAGCTTTCCTTTCGGGCAGACTTCTTCTCTCTCCTTTTGCTTTAGAAATCCGGAAATCCCTCTGATGCCCACAAGCAACATGGAAAATATTACGGCAACCGTAAGAATCTGAAGCGCATTCACCCGCAAAAACCTTACCATCCCTCCGCAAAAGTCAAATCCCGGCTCTTTCAGATATGCCAGTCTCCCCCTCACATATGCTGCAATATCCCATATATCAGACAGGATGATTGTCACCCACAGAGGAATAAACGACGTAATAAACATATTCCATTTAAATCCTGTATCCACTCCATCCTCCCCCCGGCAGGCTCTGCCGCTTTTTTTAATTTATCATATCCCCCCTCCCTTTACAACTAATTTTCAGCAAAAATTCCCATATTTAGTTGTCTCCTTTTATCATCTACCATATATGGTAGTATTTTAACTGCAATCCATCTTTTTGTGAAATGTACCGAAATCCTGCCATTCCGCTAAGAAGGCAACACCCCCGCTGCAGGCACAGTAAATTACCATATCGTGTAAAACAAAAAAACCGTTGTAAGACCTATATTTCAAGGACTTACAACGGCTATTTCCCTGCCGCAAGCTGCGCAAATCCAAACAGGGGCGCAGGCGAACCGCTACATTCCGTCCGGTATCCGGTATCTGACCACCGCCTGGTCTTTGATTTCCTTTGTGGCGGAAGCAATCACCTCTTCCCCGTCCGCCAACGCGCCCCCCTCCAGGGCTGCATAACTGTCTCCTTCTTCCACCACTTTGACATACCTTTTTTCCGCTACCATTTCCTCTCCCAAAATCCCCTGCTGCCTGCGCACCACATAAATATAATGCCGTCCCTTCTCCTCGTAAACCAAATCCGCCGGCACACAGCACGGATAACTCTCCGACTGCCATGACACCACAAAGGTTCCGCTCTCCCCCATATTTCCCAGTCCCTGCGGCAGGGAAAGGATAGCCAGATAGCTGCCGTCCGCCTGCGGTTCCAAATATTCCACCGCACAGTCCAATTGCTTATTTCCAAGCTGCAAATTTCCCTGTGTCCCTTGGCTTACATACTTTTTTTGCTCCTTGGGAACCGTCATCCAAAACTCCAGGTTTTCTTCCCTGTCGGCATAAACCACCGCCGCCCCGTCGGGCGTTCCGTTTCCGGGGGATACATGAACTGCCGTCACCACCCCTTTCTGCCGTGCCGTGATTTTTCCCTCCTGCTCCTGTAATTCACGGTATCCCTGCATAACCTCCTTTTGCCAGGACAATTCCAATTGATTTAAAACCAGCGTATCCTGCAGGGTTTCGGGTTCTACGGAATCATCCACCTTCCGCTGCGCCTCCTCCAGCGCTTTTTGTTTTTGGCGCAGGGCATCGTCATAAGCCCAGCCTGCGTTCTCGGCGCTTCTGCGCAGCGTTTCCGCCTGTGTCTCCCAGTTCTTCTTTTCCGCATCCTCTGCAGTAAAATCCGGCCTCACCCTGCCCTCCTCCTGATGTTCCTGTAGCCTGTCCTGCGCTTCCTGCAATGCGTCCGCACAGGCGTTTCGTCTGGCAACCGCTTCCTCCAACCGTTTTTGCAAAACTTCCAACGGCTGCCCCGGCTCATTTGACTCACCACCCGACGGTGCTGCTTTTGGCGGATCGGTATCCGCAGGCGTATCCTGTGTTTCCGGCGGCTCTGCCTCCGGCGGTGCAGATTCCGTTTCCGGCGGTGTTGTATCCGGCGAATCGGACTGTGTCCCTGACAGCCCGGCATCCGGCGGTACAGGCTCCGTTTCCGACGGCTCTGCCTCCGGCGGTGCAGGCTCCGTTTCCGGCGGTGTTGTATCCGGCGAATCGGACTGTGTCCCTGACAGCCCGGCATTCGGCGGCGCAAATTCTGTTTCCGGCGGTGTTGCATCCGACGACCCGGTCTGCGCTTCCGGTAATATAACACCCGTCTGCAAGCCGGCCTCCGTTTCCGGCAACCCTGCATCCGTTTCCGGCGGCAGAGTCTGCGTCTCCATACTAAACAGCGTCCCGCCCGTCTGCTTTTCCTTCCACGCATCCACCGCCGCCTGTGCTTCCTCCACCTCCCGCTGGGCCGCCGTCAGCGCAGACGTCAGCTGTTTTACTTCCTCTTTAAGCCGCTTTCCGCGTTCTACCCAATCGTCATAGGCGGCAAACGCTTCTGCGCGTCCCTTTTCGTCCGTGGTCTGCGGGACATCTTCCAAGTGTTTCTGTAAATCCGCATTCGCCTCGCCCTCCCGGATTTTGGCCCGGTCAACGGCAATCTCTCCTTCCGCGGCTTCCGTCAGGTAATCCTCCAGCAGCCGGTTGGTATCCCGCACTTTTTGGGCATCCGCAAGTCCCTGGTTATGCTGCAGGGTCGCAATCTGTACTTCCAGCTTTTTGATCTCCAACTCCTGCTTTGCAATCTGTTTTTGCAAATCCCGCATATCCAGCGTAAAAAGCACAGAGCCCTCTTCCACCTCGTCCCCCTTGCCCACCTCCACCGTATCGACCCGGATGGACGGCAGTGTGGACACTGCAAATTCCTTCCCCTGTGTCACCGCGCCCTGCAGCTTCACCACCCGGCCAAGCGTTCTCTTTTTTGCCTCTTCCACCGTAATCTGGGGCAGCCGGTAAGCATAAACACTTTTGGATATCATGGTACAAACCATCATAAAGACTAAAAAACCCGCTATCGCCGTTATCATCTTCCGTTTGCTTTTCCAAAACTCCATCTTTGTTCCTCCCAAAAAGCCTGGCCAAACGCCCCTTTCCTATCCTTTCGTACCCGCCGCCGATATCCCCTGCTCCAAATATTCCTTCCCGAATCCAAATACAAGCAGGGCGGGCACAAGGGTGACTACTGACGCCGTCATCGCAAACCCTGCCCGCTCCAATCCGATCTGGGGCAAATACAAAGACAGGGGCCAAAGGGACTGCTCTTTCAGAAAAGCCAAAGGCTGCTCGATCAGATTCCAGCATTCCAAAAAATTCAATACCACGGCAGACCAGATTCCTCCCTCCGCCAACGGCAGCCCGATACGCCAAAACAGATATCCCTCCCCCGCCCCGTCCATCCGGGCCGCTTCCAGAAGGCTTTCCGGAATCGTCAAAAAGCTTCTGTAGAGCAAAAATACCGGAAAGGTGGAAAAGACGGCAGGCAAAACGACCGCCCAATGGGTATCCAAAAAACCAAACCTGTCCAGTACCAAATACTGGGACAGCATCGTCACCTGAAAGGGAAGCAGCATCAATATCACATAGACGGCGAATAATGCCTTCTTCATCCAAAAATCATACCGGGCAAAAGCCCATGCCGCCGGTACTGCCGCCAACAGCTGTCCTGCCAAAATCAGTCCCGTGATTTTGACCGAATTCCAAAACAGCACAAAAAACTGCGGCGTCGCAAAAAGAAGGTTTGCGTACCGGGAAAAATCAGGAAATTCCGGAATCCACCGCCAGCGCACATACCCGTTCCCCGCAGGCGTCATGGGTAAAAGCCGTTCCCACATCTCATAATCCCCGGTGACGGAACCAAAAAGCAGCATCGCCACCGGGAGGCAGAGCAAAACCGCCAATGCGGCCAACACTACCACTGCCATGCCTCTTTTCATCCGTCTGCGCATCTTCTCCACCGCCTCTCCGTCCATGCCGGGCGCTGCCTGCATCCCCACCGCACCCTTTCCGCCGCCGGTTCCATGGACAAACCGCTACTCTTTTTCCCACAAACGCTGCAAAAGCAGGATCCCCGTAATCATAACGCCCCCCGTGACCACTGCGGCGGCGGCCATCTTATCCAGCGACAGATTCACAAACCAGTTGTTGAACAAATGCTGCAGCATATACATGCTCTCGTGGGGATAAGACCCCGCCACCAGATAAGCCTCCCGAAACACCTTAAACGCGTTTAAAAAGGAAAGCACCGTAATCGTATAGAGGTTTGGCAAAAGCTGCGGGAACACCACCCTCCAAAAGACCTGCCTGGATCCGGCCCCGTCCACCCGTGCCGCTTCCTTTTGCTCCGCCGGGACAGACAAAAGCCCTGCGAGCCAAAGCGTCACCGTATACCCCAGATTTTTCCAAATGTAGCTTGCCACCAATACCCAAAAAGCCGCCCCGGTATCCATATAGTCGATCTCGAAAACGCAATTTTTCCCAAGCAGGGCGGCAAAATCGCCCAGGCAGGCGTTCAGAATCCCCTGCCTGGCAAAAACCATCTTCCACACCAGCACCACCGTCGCGGACGGAATGGCCATTGGCAGCAAATAAGCGGACAAAAAGGTTTTCCCCCTGCAGTACCCGTCCAGCAATACGGCCACAAACAACCCCAGTCCCAGCAGAATCGGCAGGCAAAAAAGGCAGAACCGCGCCGTATTTTTGGATGCCAGAAGAAACGCCTCATTATGAAACACTGCCCTGTAATTGTCAAACCCGCAAAATTCTTTCGTCACCGCCGTCAGAAAGGAGCGGCGCACCACATCCGCAAAGGGAAGCAGATAAAAGAGCAGCACGCCGCACAAACTTGGCAGTAAAAAAACATAGGCGGTCAAATTCTTTTTTCTCATCCTCCACCGTCATTCCGCCAGGGAAAGTTTTACCCTGCTTTCCACTTCCGTCAGTGCTTCCTGCATGCCGATTTCCCCGTTCAGCAGCTTTTCCCCTGTCTCCAGTACGGCATTCTCCAAGGTTTCATTTTGCAGATACGGCGTTTGCAAAGATTCCAGCGTCTCGTACATCCACGTCATCTCCTCCTGTGTCAGCTGGTACAAATCCATGACCTGACGGGAGGCCCCACCCATGGTTATGGAGCCGATCACCCCGTTATCGTCGCCGCTATTTAACGTCGCGTTCGCCTCCGTTGCGGCCCGGTTCACAAAAAAGCCTTCCCCGCAGGCCGTCTTTTGTGTGAGTAAAAGTTCCACAAATTGCTGTGCTAGTTCCTTTTCCCCGGTCAGCGCGCTGATACCCGCTATGGTGTAGGGAAAGAAAACACGCTGCGCCTGCCCCGGCATCGTGGAGCACGACAGTTCTTTTCTCTGCCTGCAGACGGAAAACATCACCTGCAGCCCCCACATTTCATTGGCATATCCCATTGCCAAGCTGTCTTGGTCCTGAAAATACGCCGTTATGGCATTTTTATCAATCAACATCCACGGGACATCCTTCCTGCTGCCGTTGATCCCATAATTGGTTTCCTTCCATTCCTCCTTCTGCTCCTGCGAAATTCCTTTCTTTTCCGCTTCGTAAACCCGCAGGGCCTGCGTGTAAAATTCCTCCACCGCCGCCATATCCACGCCATGGTTTTCGTTTTCCCATGCCGGGGCGGAGGAAAGGGCAAGCAGTTCCAGCGTGGAAAGCGCTTCAACCGTACCCGATACACTGCCGTTTTCCTGACGGCCGCGCATCGACTCCGCCGCATCCGCAATTCCCTGCAAATCCGTTATTTTCCCCATTTCGCTTTCCGGGGCCACCAGGCACGGGAATTTACACCGCAGGGGAATCGCAAAAACCTTCCCGTCCCCTGCAAACACGCCTGCTATATTTTCAAAAAGCGCTTCGCTTTTCTCCGCCTTTTCCAACGTCTCATGCAGATCGGCCAGCATCCCCTTTTCCGTGTAAGCGTCCATGGGAAGCCCGTCCAAAAACAGCACATCCGGCCCGTTTCCGGCCAATATCCGGGTGTTCAGATTTTTGACCGCATCCTCCTTGGTCTGCCCGCTTTCCCCGGCCCATCCGATTTCATAGTTTACATATAATTCCGGGTGCTGTCTCTGGAACAGGCTCACGGCCTTCTGTGCCATGACATCTTTTTCCAGGCTGTATACCCGCAGTTCCCGGTCCGGCTGGGCAGGCATGCTTTCATCATAAGCAAACAGACCGCTCTCGTCGCTATACAGTACAAAAAACCGGTTATCCGGTAAAGGAAGCATCCCAAACATGTATGCGGAAGGATCCCCGAGAGAACACAGGCTGCCCTCCAAAAGCTTTTCCATGGTTCCGCCCCCCAACGTATGCCTGTAAATCCCCTCCCCGCAAGTCAGGTATAACGTATCCTGCTCCCCGGCACACAGGTAAATACTGTAATTATCTGACGCAAACCGCACCAATTGCCCGTTTTCCCCTGCAATTCTTTGTACCAGTTTGTCCAAAGCGGCATCGCTGTCCCGCATAGCCCCTTCCCTGCGGTCATACACCAGCACTCCTTCGCTTGTGACCGCAAACAGATTGTTTCCGCCAAAAGCCGTCTGCTGTACCCATGAATCGGTATCAAACAAGGCAGACAGTCCTTCCCCGGTCCATTCGTACATCCGGTTCATGTCCGTCACATACAAAACCCCGTCCGGCGCAAACCAGCAGCCATTCATATAGGAATTGCCGTCCCGGCCGTTTAACGCTTCGATCTCCACATCCTCCGCCGTCCCGTCCGCATGAATCAGCTGATACTCCATGCACATTTCCCAGCCGTCCCCGGTCTCCTCTTCCCGGGCTTCCTCCGCCGATTCCGTTTCCGTCTGGGATTTTGGTTCCGCTGCGGACGCCTCCTCCGCTTTCCCGTTTTCTTCCTCCCCGGAAAATTCCGCCTCCCCTCCCCCGGGATCTTCCGAATAATCCACACATCCCACAAACAAAGTGCCGTCCGGCGCGATCGCCGCGCACCGGAAACCCAGATAAGGGTCGATCGACCGATACCATTGCGTCTGCCACGGTTCCCAGCTTTCTCCCTCGTCCCTGGTCACGAACGGACCATAATTAGTGTCTGCTGAACAGCT
>DERU01000284.1:7506-9289 GCA_002361095.1 Lachnospiraceae bacterium UBA3332 | reverse complement strand
CGAGGACGGGAGCAAACGCCGGAACGCCGCCATGAAGAAAGAACTGGAAGCGGCAGAAAAAGGATTACGGAACCCTCCGCTATCTAGGATCAGAAAAGCCGTCTATGGGAAAGTGTAAACTATTTTTCTGATCCTGTGATATAAACCAAAAGACCGGCCCATTATCATCCCTCATTTCAGTTGCTGCGTTTTTGCAATATATTTTCACACGGTTTTGCGAAAACGAAACGAACACGAAAGAAATTCAGGGGATAATGGGCCATGCATATCAGGGAAGTCTGTCAAAGCTTTTCCGGTTCCGGATAATCCACACCGAAAGTATCAACGGTAACGGTCTTCATCACCTGGTTTTCATAGGGTCTGTCATTATAGGTGGGGGTTTGCGCAATGCGGTTTACCACATCCAACCCTTCTATCACCTTTCCAAACGCCGCGTATTCGCCGTCCAGGTGGGGCGCATCTTTATGCATGATGAAAAACTGGCTTCCCGCAGAGTCGGGAATCATGGTGCGCGCCATGGAAAGGACACCGGCGGTATGCTTCAAGGCGTTGGGAAAGCCGTTGGATGCAAATTCCCCCTTGATGCAGTAGCCCGGGCCGCCGGAGCCTGTGCCTTCGGGGTCGCCGCCCTGAATCATAAAGCCTTTGATCACACGGTGAAAAATAAGGCCGTCATAGTATTTTTGCCGGACGAGGCTGATGAAATTGCGCACGGATTGGGGGGCGGTTTCCGGATACAGTTCCGCGCGGATAACGCCTCCGTTTTCCATCGTGATGGTAACAATCGGGTTCTGTGCCATTTTAAAACTTCCTTTCTGTATCATGATATGATAGGATGAGACCAGGCAGGCTTGGCTCTCATCCATTCTATTGTAACGGATAAAAGCAAAGCCGTAAAGGATTTGGGGGGAAATTTATGGAGGAAAATTTGGAAGGGGAAAGACGGGAATTAACCGGACAGCCTTATAAAGAAGCGGAATTGGTAAACAATAACTTGCGGGAAAAATTTGAACAGGCGCTTGCGCATTGTCGGAAACGGGGAAGCGGCCCTGCGGTATGGCTGACCGGACAGGCGCGGCGGGTGCGGCAGCTGACGGAGGGGGGAGAGTGCGTGGTTTGGCTGCTGACACCGCAAAACCGGGACGGGTTTTGCAAAGAGGCGGACTGGTGTCTCGAAATTACGGGGCAGGACAATGGCATTCCGGAGGATTTTTTGTGGAAGGTATGGCTGCGCAGGCATAATCTGCCATGGCATATTTGCGAGGCGCAAAGGCTCTCGCTTCGGGAACTGATGGAAGAGGATTTGGACTTTTTGTATACATTGCCGCAGGATGCAGGGGATGCCTTTTCGGGGCAAAAAATGAGCGGAGATTACAGGACGGAACAGGAAAAGCTGGAGGCTTACCGGAAGCGGATATACGGATTTTACGGCTTTGGTATGTGGCTCGTGGTCAGCAAGGAGGACGGGCTGCCCGTCGGATTGGCAGGATTACAGATGCGGAGCGGGTTTGCAGGACCGGAATTGGGATTTTTTATCGCCGCACAATACCGGGGCAAAGGATATGCGCAGGAAGCCTGCCGGGCAGTGCTTGCCTATGCCAAGACAGAATTGGAAGTCGGGTATATGCGCGCCATGGTGGATCTGGAAAATAAAAAATCCCGCGCGCTGTGCGAACGGTTGGGCTTTACACAAGAAAACACGGTCAAATGCAGCGGCAGGCCATGCATTGTTTACGGCCTTGCAATGGATGGGTAGCTGCCGCCCGGTCCGCGTGCCTGCCTC
>DERU01000284.1:0-7174 GCA_002361095.1 Lachnospiraceae bacterium UBA3332 | reverse complement strand
CGCCTTAAGCTGCTGCCATTGGGGGCTGGACTGTTACGGATTTTCATTTTGCAGGTAGGGGCAGAGGGTTATAATCAGATCTTTGTCCGCCCGAACGGCCTGGCTGCCAGTCCGTTATTGCCATACAGGCTCATTCTGCAATAGGGCACGTCTGCAAAGGACAGGACATAACGTTCCTCTTTCCGGATTTCGGGAGAATGCAGCGTAACCCGGTCTGTTTTCACCACGGCTGAAACCGGAATAGCCTTTTCGTTCTCTCCGGCTGCAGACAGGCAAAACAGCGCTGCCACATCTCCTTTCTCTTCCAGTCCTGCCCCTGTGTGGGAAAAATAAACGGTTATTTTTCCGTATTCCTTTTCCGTTCGCAAAAAAAGCGGCGCATGTCCGGTAATGCCTGTGATATGGTATACTTCCTCCAAAGCAAGCCTTGCCAGCCGTTCTCCCACTGGGCGCTTCTCCTTGGGATGAATGTCATATCTGCTTCCAGCATCCATGATCGACACCACATAAACTCCCGGCATCGTGTTTTCCACCAGCTGCTGCTGCGTCCGCAGAAGCGGATAGTTTTTGCCGGTATTGCCTGCAGACTCTTCAAAGGGCGCCAGCTGTACAATCAAAAAAGGCAATTCCTCCCGCCAGTCCGTGCGCCAACACTTTATCAGGGCGGTCAGCAGGGCGGCATAGATGTCCGCATGCTGGTCATCAGATTCCCCCTGATACCATAGCACCCCGCTGACGGCATAACCGATAATTTTTTTCACCATCGACGCGTACAGCCCCCCGGGCCGGTTTTCACTGTGGGGACCGGTTTGACAGCCTGCAGCCCATAAAGCGGCTTCTGCCTTTTCTTCTTCGGACGGCGGATTTGTCAATTCTATTCCGAAAACATTATCCAGCCCGTCAGTTTTGGTTACGGAATCGGTTTGCTCATAAAACTCCCGTTCCCGTTTCAGATACAGTTCCAGATCCAAATCCGACAAAGCCCGGTCATAGCGGTCGGTATAGACCTTAAGTGCTGCGTCATTTCGGAGCAGTCCTTCGTCCAGCCATGCGGACGCGGTCGTGCCGCCCCAGTTGCAGCCTATAATCCCGACAGGAACTGCCAGTACCCCGGACAGATACATCCCGAAATACGCGCCGACTGCGGAAAAATGTACCGCCTCCTCCGGATAAAACCGCATCCATCTGTCCCAGGGCATATTCCGTTTTACGCCCCATTCCCGCTGTCCTTCATAAGCGTACTCCCCCACATCGTAAAAGCGCAGATGGTCATTACGGGCACACCGGCAAACCTCTGTGCCTTCCCTGTCATAGCGAAGCATGAATTCCATATTGCTCTGTCCGCCTGCGATCCACACCTCCCCGATATCTACCTGATGCAGGCAGATCTGCTCTCCGTTTTCCGCTAAAATGCAGAGTTCTGCGTCATATAAAGCTTTCTGTGCGGGGAGATCAAAAGAGAAGTCTCCCTTTGTCAGCTGTGTTTGAAGGATTTCTTTTCCGTTGAGCTGTACCCGGATTTGTTGTGCAGAGTCACTTGTACCCCATATGCGGATGGGTTTATGCCGTTGCAACACCATCCGATTCTGAAAAATTTCCGCAAGCCGTATCATTTCTACTCCTTCCTGCATATCGCAAGCATAGCTTGCGGTTCTGATCCAATGTCATTAACTAACGCATAGTGTTCTTTTAATCTTCTGTGCCTGGCTGTGCTTCATGCCAAAAAGTATGGATACATCATGCAGGAAGAATGGGCTGGGCAGTCCCCGCCTTTCCTGCATGGTGCAAACTGCCGGTGGGTTCCGGCTGCCGCCATTGGAGTTTGCCCATATCAACAATATGGAGTATAAAGCAGAATCAGGCGGATGAAAAGAATATTTTTTGGGAATGCGATTCGCGAAAATATATACTCGAGACGAATTCGCGCCCGGAATGCGGTAAAACCGCATTCCGGTGCTGTCATTTACCGAAAATCAGGAGTGAAACGCATATATAGTGGTGAGGAGTGTCGAAAACGACCTACACGCATCAATATGTAGAATAATTAGTGTAGCAAAAGTACTTTAATAATCTGAAAATTCTGATAAAATAGTATTGAAATAGTGAATTGTCATATAATTTAAAGAAGGGGAGGAATGGAAATGAGTTGCGTATGGGTATCGGCTCAGGAGTGTAGCCAACAAGAGTTGGCCCGGGTTGCGGAATGGGTCAGAAGAGAACGGGATATGCAGATTGTTTTCTTCAATGACCCGCCTGCCGAAACAAAGAGAAGGTTCTTACTGGAATCAAAAGCCGCAGATTTTCTAGTGAGACTGGGAGTTCGGCCCAACCTGAAAGGTTATCAATATCTTTTGACATCGGTGATAATTTGTCTGAAAGATAAGGGAGAGCTGGACGGGATTACCAAACGGCTGTATCCATCGGTTGCCAAAAGATATGGAACGACGGCCGATAAAGTGGAACACGCAATCAGATATGCGATTCAAGCGGCATGGAAGAAAGGAAACAGGCAGGAGCAGAAAGCTGTGTTTGGTTACGATGTTTCGGAAGGAAAACCGCCGACGAATACAGAGTTTATCATGCAGATGCTCGTTTGCCTGGAGAGGATGGAAAGACCGTTGTATTCGTAAGGGAAGGGGGATGCCATAATCGGCATCCCCTGTATTTTTGCACATATCGTTTTCAAATTGTCTCTTCCGGAATGATTTTGCAGGGAACCTGAAGGAGGTGTGCCTGCAGTTCCCACAATTCCGCATATAGGCCCTCCGGTCGGCGCAGCAGTTGTTCGTGGGTTCCCTGCTGCACCAGCCGTCCGTCGTCAAGAACAGCGATCCGGTCGCATAACCGGCAGGAGGACAGCCGGTGACTGATGGAAAGCATGGTTTGTCCGGCAAGGTTTTTGAAAAACTGTTCATGGATTTCCTGTTCCGCGTAAGGATCCAGTGCGGCGGTGGGTTCATCCAAAATCACGATGGGAGCGGCTTTGTAAACGGCCCGGGCGATGGCGCACTTTTGTCCTTCCCCGCCCGATAAATCCATGCCGTCCTCCTCATAGTCGTGGGAGACTGCCTGCAGGATTCCTTTGGGAAGCCGGCTTATTTTCTCCTGTAAGCCCGCTTTACAAAGGGCCGCATATACCCGCCCTTCATCGTAGTCCTGGGATGCCGCCACATTTTCCGCTATGGAAAAGGCGAACAGGAAAAAATCCTGAAATACCGTGGCGATTTTGGAAATATATTCCTCATAGGGATAGTCCCAGATGTCCCGGCCGTTTAGCAAAATTTTGCCTGTGGAGGGACGGTAGAAACGGCAAAGCAGTTTGACCAGGGTGGTCTTGCCGGAGCCGTTTTTTCCCACAATTGCCAGCTTTTCCCCGGGCGCAATCCGCAGGCTGACGTCCTGCAGCGCCGCCTGTTTGCTTTCTGGGTAGCAAAAGCCCACCCGGTCAAAGATAATCTCGCATTGTTCTGGATCCGCCTGTCTGTTCCCTTTAGGATGGGTTTCCTCCGCCAAATCCATATAGGCAAAATAGTTTTGCAAATGGACATTGTTGTTGCGCAGGTCGGTGAAGATTTGCGCCAATTGGGCCAGCGCGGCAATCAGCATGGTTACGGCGGAACTGACCAGGAGTACGCTGCCGATTCCAATGACATTTCGGATTGCCGCAAACCCGGTTATGACGTATACTGCGGCGCTGCAAATACCCCCGCACAGTATTTTGACCATGTCCAGCCGGCATGCCGCCCGCATTTCCTTTCGCTTGCCTTTGGCCAGAACCGAATAACATTTTTGCCGGCTTTCTTCCAAAATCAATTGTTGTTGGTTAAAAATGCGGATATCCATGGCCATGTCGTCATCCGGTAGATAGGTTAGGTCGTAAAATTCCCCGTAGCGGTTATATTCGGCTCCATGCGCAAATACGTCAAAACTGACGGCAAAACGCTTCGAGGCAACCCGGCAGGTAATATAGGCGCATGCGGCGGTCAGCACTGCTAAAAAGAGCAGAAGCAAAACGGCGGCCTTTGCGCCGATTTGCCCGCATGTTACGCCTGCCGCTATCTGCGCGGCAAAGCGCAGGACAAATACAAGCGCTGCGCACGCAGAGCATAGGCTGCCCGCTACGGCTTCGATATCCCAATAAAGGCTGGCCATTCCGCCGCCGGTGAGCCCGATGTTACCGGATATCTGATCACGCAGATTTTGGACGTGCTCATTTTCCAGCAGAAAGAAAGGAATCCGGTAGGATTTATCGGTCAGAAAAAGTGCATGGGTGGAAAACAGGCGGCTATAGCCCGCCGCGATTTTGGCTTCTAAGGCGGAAACGGTGCAGGACAGGAATAGCGTGGCCGTTACGGATAACAAAACGCAGGCAAATAGGCCGGATCTGTTTTGGGCAGAGGCCAGTCCGTTGAGCAGTAAGGCGGACATGGCGGCCGCGACATAGGGGAGTAATGCGCTTAGCGCGCTTTTGGCAATCAGAAACCCCATCTGTCCCGGAAGGATTTTTCCAAACTCCCGGATTCCTCTTTTGATCAGGAGAAAATCCTCTTTGCAGGTTCTTTTGTTCTTTTTCATCCGATTGCTCCTTCCCGTTTATAATATTGACTTTGTGTCTGAAACATTTGCGCGTACCGTCCCCCTTTTTCCATCAATTCCTCGTGGGTGCCGGATTCTGCGATTTCTCCGTTTTCCAGTACGAGGATGCGGTCGCAAAATTTGGTGGAGGCCAGTCTGTGGGAGATAAAAACAGAGGTTTTGCCTTCTGTCAGCCGTCCGTAGGATTGGTATATTTCGTTTTCCGCAGCCGGATCCAGGGCAGCGGTGGGTTCATCCAGAATAAGTACGGGGGCATCCTTGTATAAGGCTCTCGCCAAAAGCAGGCGTTGTACTTCTCCGCCGGAAAGCTGCGTGCCCTGTTTTGCAATCCGTTTTACCGGACAGGTATCCAGTCCCTTTGGCAGGGAAAGTACCTTTTGCTCTAAATTTGCCTGACGCAGGCAATGTAAAACGGTACTGTCGTCTTTTGGCCGGCCTGGTTTTCGGCACATGGCCACATTGTCCCGGATGCTTACCGGAAGGACGCCTGATTTTTGGAAGACCGCAGAAAACAGACTGCGGTAGTCCTGACTGTCAAAGCCTGCAATATTCATGCCGTTTACCGATATGACACCCTGTTTTGGGGCAAGCAGACCGCACAGGAGTTTGACAAAGGTGGTTTTTCCGGCTCCGTTAACCCCTACGATTGCCAGCTTTTCCCCTGCGTTGATGGTGAGGGTTATGTTTTTCAAAACAGGTATTTCCACCGGGTTTCCCGTCCCGTCTTTTTCCCAATAGGAAAAAGAGACTTTTTCCCAGGTGAAAGAGACCGGTTTGTCCAGCATGTCCGAGCGAAACTGTACTTTGGCTTTCGGGGAATCCAGCTGCATAAATCGTCGAAAATCCGTCGCATAATGGTTGGCTTCCATGAATCCGGAATAGGCATTCGTCAATTGGCTTAGAAATCCGCCCAGTCCGGCAATCGCCGAAAAGTAGAGCGCGAAGCTGCCTACGGTCATGCCGCCCTGAAAAAACTGCCAAATCAAATAAACGTAGGCGCATCCGTCCCGGAAAAAAAGGAGCAGGCCGTTCAGCGCCGCTTTTTGAAAGTCCTGGCGGGCAGTCTTTTTTTCTACCTGATCCTTTTGGAATACGGCGCTTTTGGCGATCCGGCGCAGCCAGTCCGTCATGGAGTAGATACGGATATCTTTTCCTTCCCGGATCCCGTTTGTGCGATAGGCAAGATAATTCAGTTTCCGGTTGGCGCAGGCTCTTTCTTTCTGCAGGAGATGTTTTTGGTTCTCCGCAAATGTTCCGTATCCTGTCTCGATGCAAAATAAAAGAAACAGCAGCAAAAGGATCCGGGGATGGAGCATACCGATGACGGTTCCCAGGGTGAGGAAACCGCCCAAACTTTCGAAAAGTTCCGTCACCTGGCGCAGATAGGCTACCAAACCGGAGTTGGGGCTGTGTATAGCGTTTCTCGCTTTTTCCGCACTGACTTTTCCGGCGGGGGAGGTAAAAGTTTCATAGTCGAGTTCCATCATCTTTTCCTGCCATTTGGCTTTGAGTTTGGTGAAAAGAAAGATCTGCGAGCAGGTATCGATGCGGTTTAAGAGGAAAGCATGGGCGGCGGATACGGCGGTCCATGCGCCGACACCGGCAAAGACGCCCCAAAACAGGCGGTCAGGAGAAGCCTTGCTTTCGGTCAGATCCAAAACAAGTTTGGGAATCCATAAGGTAAGCAAAGACAGAAATATCCGGGACAGGGTTCCCAAAAACGGTAAGAACACACTTTCTTTCCGGAAAAGGTATAGTTCATGAAACAGGTAACGGAAATTACCTGCCACAGATTCGGGGTTTGGTTTCATTTTTTACCTCATTTCCGCGCTGCTTTCTGCGCATAACGAGTTTGTGGCAAGCAGCGCGCAGACACAAACCTCGCGATTGAAAATTTCAATTTTCAATCTTTGCCTCATTTCCGCGCTGCTTTACTGCACAAAGCCATATATGGCTTACGAGTTTGTGGCAAGCAGCGCTATAAAGCTTATAAGTATGGTTTTGAAAACATGGGATATCCATGGCAATGAAACCTTTGTTTTGGAAAAAAAGTAAGAAGACACAAAAATAAAGGTATCATCATCTATTCCATGTGGGAGCCGTCAGATGACTGTCACCTGACGTGCGGATAAATGTGCGCACAACAAAAAAACCTGTCTCTTTGTGTGCAATTTACCGGCGCATTCTGCCACATGCGAAAATTAACATGACAATACCTCTCTTGCGATAGAATTCCTGTAGGCGGCCTGCCAACGGATATCAGGAAAGCGCTACAGGGGATTTTGATATATCTGACGATACCATGAAATTCCCGTGTTGTCAAGTCAGGCAAAGGAGTCCCACGGCCCCCAGGCAACAGTTTGATTACTTTTCACGGGATGGGGAAGGGCTTGGGCTAAGCCGGAGGGCGTAGGAGGTGCGGACGGATATTTTCCGGAGGTAATATCCAAAACGGGAAATTCCGCCAAATCCTTCCGGGATTCCAAAACGCAGCAGGGCGCAAAAAACTCATTTTGTTCGGACAGATTTGCGCCCTGCTGCCCAAATCCCTAGAGGATTTGGGGAATTTCTCCGCTTT